>DASVHX010000446.1:0-5380 GCA_036382355.1 Bacteroidales bacterium | reverse complement strand
CAAAAATGACTTTTTTGCCTGCTGCTTTAAGCGCTTTAAGGCAATTGCGCTGCACCTCGGGTAATTGAATATCGGTTCTGTCTCCACCTTTAAAACCAGGGTATGATACCGGCATTTCTTCACCTTCCAAAAGGCCAGAGAGGCCACCAACAAATACTACTTCGTTCACCCCCTTTAGCTTATTAATGAGACCAGTAAAATCAATATCCAGTTCCTTACCAAAATCAAACTCAATATTTGCCTGCCAGTTATTCAACTGAGCATATTTGATTTCAATTGTATATTTTTTTCCGCTTTCTACATTATAAGGAATTCGTGATGGCAATGTGCGCCAGTTATTAAACCTCCTTATAGATTTCCTGTTTACAAACAATTCAAAATAACCAGTAGCACCGCATTTGAAAACAATTTCCTCCGTTTCGGGTGCTATAAATTCGGTTTCATATTTGGCAGAAAATCCGACCAGCTTAACGCCTGGCGCAAATTCGTGGTCGCCAGCTGTAGTAATTTTAAGTGGATTAGAAATTTGGTTCGTTATAATGCCATCCCCGGACATTTTCGCGGTTATTCCAATAGGTGGCTTTAAAACCCTTTTTGCCATCGACGGAAGTATGTGAGAAATAACTTTGCGTCACCTTATTTTCTACCAGGTCGCAGGCTTTATCATACAACACAGTGTTTGGAGTAAGTTTCGATTCGACGCCCTTGAGAATAGAAATTGTTCTGATAGGTGTGCCGTTATAATTCCCCCATAGCATCGGTTCATTGTTTGCGTTAGGACCAATAACTGCTATTTTTTTATGGGATTTTTTTATGGGTAAAACGTTATTCTTATTCTGCAGCAGCGTCATTGACTCGAGTGCCATATCCAGCGCTAATTTTCTGTGCTCCTGGTTATTTACGATTGACATTGGAATTTTGGTCCAGGGCACCAATGAATCATTATCAAGGTTACCCAATGAAATACGGCCTTCGATTACTCTTAGCAGATGTTTGTCCACATCTTTTTCTGTAAGCAATCCTTTTACAACGGCTTCCGGTAAGTTTTTATAGGCATATCCTTCCCAAACACATTCTACATCAGTTCCGGCCAGCGCACCCTTTGCCGCAGCATGCGTGGCGTCGGAGGAAACTTTATGACTGTTGAAAAAATCGGTAATGGCGCCGCAATCGGAAACCACCAGGTATTTAAACCCCCAGTCATCGCGAAGAATGGTTTGTAACAATCGGTTATTGCCGCAGCACGGCTCATCGTCTAAACGCTGATAAGCACACATTACTTCTCTTACATCTGCATCCTGCACAAGCGATTTAAATGCGGGCAAATAAGTTTCCAAGAGATCTCTTGGATTGACATTATTGAGGTTAAGCGTATGCCGGCTCCACTCAGGTCCGGAGTGCACGGCATAATGTTTGGCACAAGCTAACAATTTACGATATTTCGAATCGGAAGGGCCCTGCAAACCTTTTACAACCGACACGCTCATACGAGAAGTGAGATAAGGATCCTCACCGTACGTTTCCTGGCCACGGCCCCAGCGTGGATCGCGGAAAATATTCACATTAGGTGTCCACACAGAAAGACTTAGAAAACGACGATTTTCCATACCTCTTTTTTGGGATTGGTTGTATTTGGCCCGTACCTCATCCGAAACTGCACTAAAGACTTTGAAGACCAGTGAGTCATCAAAAGATGCAGCCATTCCGATAGGTTCCGGAAATACGGTTACACTATCATTGTTAGCAAGCCCGTGCAACGCTTCACTCCACCAGTTGAACTTTTTTATTCCGAGACGCGGTATTGCAGGTGACTGATCAAACATCATGGATGCTTTTTCGTCTAATGTTAACCGTGAAATCAAATCCTCAGCCCTTTCTTGTGGACTTAGAGCCGGATTTTGATAAGGAAGCTGGGCAAACGAATTAGCAAAAAATGAAAAGCACACAAGCAACAATACCCTTCTCTTTTTATATAACATTATCATGGTTTTAAAATTATCTTCTTATACTTGAAGAGATTATTTAAATAGCAATTGTGCAAAATTGTACAAATCATTTCTCCACACCGGCCAGGTATGACCGCCGGGGTATTCATAATAAACATGCTTTATTTTTAGTTCATCCAATTTACCAAGCATGATCTGTCCATTCTTGTAAGCAATATCTTCTTTGCCGCCTTCTGAAAGCCAGAATACTTTCAGATTAGTGTTGATTTTGTCGGCATTATCCTTCATATAAGTATATTGATCATCGGCAAGTTTGTTCATCATTGGAATTATCCAACCTGAACTAAAGACGCCGAGATAAGAAAACATATCTGTATTATTAATGCCTGTATATAGAGTATGCATACCACCGAGTGATAATCCCGCCAATGCACGGTTACTGGCATTATTAAGTGTGCGATAACTTTTTTCCACAAAAGGAATGATCGACTGATTCATTTCCGATTCAAACATTTTTAATGCCCTTTCAATTCCACCAGGACTAAAGCCGCCTACACCAATATTCGCATCGGGCATTACAATAAGCATGGGTTTTGCTTTTTGTTCTGCAATAAGATTATCTAATATTAAATCTGTTTTACCCTGCGTTGCCCAGCCTCTTTCATCTTCGCCTCCGCCATGAAGAATATAAAGAACCGGATATTTAGTCGTTGTATTAGAATCATAGCCTGGTGGCGTATAAATATAAAATTGCCTCCAGGAGTTGGTAATCTTTGAAAAATATTTTTTGATCCTGATATCACCGTGTGGTACATCCCTCATTGCATAATAAGCCCCTCCTGCAAAAGGTATTTCAATTCCGCTGGCCATTCGTCCCATTCCATAAAATGATTCGCTGGATGGATCCGCAACAGCAATACCATCTATTAATAATGAATAGTAATGAAAACCTTCTCCAATTGAATCGGTTGTTATTGTCCAGGTTCCATCGGTATCTTTTACCATATCATATTTCTTACCAAGGTCGACCTGCATTTTTTGGGCACCAGGTGCCCTAACGCTGAAGATTACACGATGATCGGGTAAAATCTGCGGGTAAGTTGCAGATCTCACATTAGTAGATGCCGGTGCACCTGCAACCGGATATTTAGAAAATGTGGAAGTATCAACCGGTTTAAAAATTAACTGAGAGAACATATACAAACCATTCTTCCACACTTTGAAATCGTGTACGCCAGGCTCGATATAATAAATATGAGGAACATTATTTTTCACTAAATAATCGTGCGTGCGCTTACTAAACATGATAAGGCCATCACTGGCCCCGCAGGATATCCAGAGCAGCTTAAGTTTACTCTTTGCTGCTACAGGATCTGGCAATAGTTCTTCCGGTTTTTTTGTATTTGGTGCAGCAGAAAAAGCACCTATCCACGCGAACTTTTCCAAATTGCCGAGGCCAAAATTTAATGATTGTCCACCACCCATTGATAAACCGGCAATTGCCCTGTGCGGTTGATCAGTGTAAACCGGGTAATGCCTTTCTATATAAGGAATGAGATCGTTTAGTAAGTCCCTCTCAAATGTTGCAAAAGCCGCCACTTTAATGCTATCGAAAATATTACCTGTTGCACGATCATCTTTCATCGCCCTGCCATTCGGCATTACAACAATCATGGGTTCAACTTTTCCATCTGAATAAAGATTATCCAATATTATTTCCGGGTGGCCACCAATTAGCCATTCCTTTTCATCTCCCCCAATGCCATGCAGCAAATACAAAACGGGATATCTTTTCTTTTTTGAATAGCCAGGCGGCGTATATATCAGAGCTATTCGTTTTGTGCCGACCGTTTTTGAATTGTAAGTGACTGTATCAATTTTACCGTGTGGAATAGCTGCACGCAGCGAATCAAAACCAGGCGGTGCATGTTCAATTATATTTTGCGCTTTGGGCCTGTTCGTTAAAGCGATAGTGAAAGCGATTACAAGCGTAACGTATCTCATGTTTTAAACTTTTTATGATGTTGTTGTCGATGTTTTTTACAAAATGAAAAGCCTCGTATTAGTATCCTTCATTTTATTTATAACCAAGCAAAGCGAGCATTTCAGCAGCATAACGGCGACCAAATTCTCTATATCCCGCGGCATTAAAATGAAGATGATCCGGACCAGCGGTACACCCGGCTGATGAAATAACATGTGCTGTTGCTATGGTTTGCGGCAACTCGTCGATGATCTTATTCATACTTGCGCAAACACCACTCTGATCTGCATTTACAACTTCGCCGGCCAGCAAAGGCACGGAAGCTGTGTCCAGGTTCAAATCTTTTATAAGGTTATCGTACACAATTTTTACTTTTCCCGGCCACGTGGTATCATTGGTATTGGATTCACCCTGGTGCAATAAAATACCTTTAATTACACCGTCATGCTGCGCCAGTTTTGCCATGGCTACAAGCTGCGCATAAGGATTACCGATATATTCTTTTATCATATTAATCATCCATGATGGTGCAGTGGAAACATAAGAGTCGTAATGGTCTTTATCGAAGAGTTCAATTTTACAGCCGCCCACAGCGACATTGATAACGCCCACTTTAATATCCTTTGGAAGATTTTCAATTAACGTTCTGCCAAAATAATCAACTGGCGTTAACCCCGTACGACACCGGCACAAAGGTGGAACTGCCGGATACCATTTTCCTTTTAACCTATTCAGGTTGGGACAATCAACAGCTTCCATAACCTGGAACCGGCTGTCAACCGTTGTATCCTGGGGTTCAAATCTTGCATTCCCTTCCATATTAGATTGACCAAAGCAAAGGAACACGTAAAACTTTGGATCTTGTGCAAAGGAATGAGTGATCATTAAAACCATTACTGTCAATACCAGCAGGCTCTTTCCTTTCAGGTTTCTTTGGTTCATATGATGTTTTTTGTTTTATGGATAATGTCTAATTTCTAAACAATAGCGGCGCAAGTTCATGCAGGCTACGGCGCCAGGTAAGAAATTCGTGAGCGGTGTTTTCGGAAATGTATGATACCGCATTGACGCCGGCATCCCTAAGCGCAACCACAGCGTTCTTAACACCGTCTGGTCTTTCTTTGCTGCCGCAGCTAATGAAAATTAGTTTCACTTTTGATTTATCCTTTATTTCTTCTGGTGAGTATGTGCCACCGCTTAGCAAAGCATAATATGAAAAAACATCCGGTTTATTCAGTGTAATGGTATGGGTTTCCATACCACCCATAGAAAGCCCGGCCATGGCTCGTTGAGCTGGGTTAGCGAATGTTCTGAAGTTGGCATCTATGTAAGGAATCAATTCGTCCACAAGCACAGTTTGAAACGTATCAATTTTAAATTCCCTGATCTTTCCAAATCTTGCATTATTCGTCATGCCATAGGTCATTACAATGATGAAGGGCTGTGTCTT
>DASVHX010000445.1:0-1679 GCA_036382355.1 Bacteroidales bacterium | reverse complement strand
TCTAAATATTCTTTGCAGTGCTGTCTGAGTTCTACTTCTGTAAACTTATGAAGAGGCATATTTTTTTTAAAATTACGTACAACATCTGGCTAAACGCAATTGCATATATTTCTCATTTATCCTCAGCCCGGTGTCTGATTTATTACTCCTTCATTATCAGCATCAAAAACATTTTTAAGTACTTATAAACTCTTATAAACGTTTATAAACGCTTTTCCAGGCCGCAGGGTGGGTTGTCCGGTCCAATTATCCTGATGCTCGTTCAACCCGGTTCTTATCTCCCCGAAATTTACAAACAAAAAATAACAATTAATACATTAAACCAAAAAGAAATCCCTTCCACTTCCCGGCAATAGTGATTCCTCTTTTCAGGAGTTGAACAATAACCCGTTAATAATTGTTATTTTTACAATAGAATTAACGGGTTTAAGAATCTGTTGCACTAGTTCAACATCCTCTTCATGCCACATTATTATTCCTTAGGGTCCATCCCAGCGAAACGCCACACGCAATTTGCCAAACCAAATGGTGAGCTGTATTCGGAGCAACTGGTCTCAACTGAAGGCTTCTCGAATGTGTATTCGCTTACCTATCATGTGTATCCGCCCACATTGGTAAGCCACATAGACGCACCTTATGCTATGGCTCCGGATATCGCACTGGAAAACAATATGCAGCACCGCAGTTTCCTTGGATTTAATATAAAACCTGTAGCGGATTTCCTGCAAAGCCGGGTGCCGGTGCTTGTAAACAGCGACCTATATATAGAATTGGCTGCCCCAATGCAGTCAATGAAAGATTATTTTTTCAAGAATTCCGATGCACACGAACTCATCTTTATTCACAAGGGCGAAGGTTTGCTGCATACTATGTTCGGGCAAATCGCTTTCGGGTATGGCGATCATATTGTTATTCCAAGAGGTGTAACTTATCAGCTGGAATTTAAAACTACTGACAACCGCCTGCTTATCGTTCAATCCTTTTCACCGATCAGGTTCCCAAAAAAATACATCAACAAATCCGGGCAACTGGAAGAACATGCGCCTTATTGCGAGCGTGATCTCCGTAAACCCACAAACCTCGAAACGCACGACGAAAAGGGCGACTTCAGAGTTCTGATTAAGAAAAACGACCAGGTATTCCCATATCATTACGCCACGCATCCCTTTGATGTTGTAGGTTGGGACGGTTGTCAATATCCCTTTGCATTTTCAATCCATGATTTCGAACCAATAACAGGCCGTATTCATCAGCCACCACCTGTGCATCAGACCTTCGAAGCGCATAATTTCGTGATGTGTGCATTTGTTCCACGGTTGTTCGATTATCATCCTTTATCAATTCCTGTTCCTTATAATCACAGTAATGTTGATTCGGATGAGGTGCTTTATTATGTGGACGGCGATTTTATGAGCCGCAAGCATGTTGAAAAAGGACAGATTACTTTACATCCTATCGGCATACCACACGGGCCACACCCAGGTGCTGTTCAGAAGAGCCTTGGAGCGCGGGAGACAAAGGAACTTGCCGTGATGATCGATACGTTTCGCCCGCTCAAACTCACCCGCCAGGCCCTCGAAATTGAAGATCCGGACTATTTCCGATCCTGGTTGGATTAGACATATCTTACAAATAATCTATATTACTTATTCATAATTTTCATGAACGTATCAACCCAG
>DASVHX010000444.1:0-2524 GCA_036382355.1 Bacteroidales bacterium | reverse complement strand
TCAATTTCATCATCCATATAACCAGCACGTTTCATGGCGGTACCAAAATCTTCTGATTCAAGCAATAATCTATTTATTTTATCCCAGGTTGTTGTATAGTCTTTGTACATACCATCCGATCCTTTAGAAGAAGCAAGTTCTGAAGTGTATATGCTACGATAATTATCAGCCGAAGTGAGGTATGCTTCTTCCTTAAAGGCTGGCACATTTCCCATAGCCATGCGGGTCTTGTCAATTCTGTATTCAACCATTGAACGCTCAATACTTGGTTGGGCCTCTCTTGGATCAGGCCGAGTAGTATTTGTGAAGAGGATTGTTCCCCGGGTAGTAGTCGACTCATTTACAGCCAATGAATTATATCCAAGCATGGCATGTTTGTAGATGAAATATTCAGGAACATTGGTAATATATTCGCTCCATTTTACCGGAATATATGTTTGAAATTTCCAGGGCTGCAGGTTGAAAACAAAATCGGATACGATGGTATAGCTCACATCAATAACCGACCATGCGCGGACATTGGGCATGGCAAACTTAACGGCTATATTATTCTTATCTTCATCTTCCTTCATTACGTTTCTGTTCTCCAGCTTGGATTTAACCACTTTGCCGTTCTCAAAGTTAAATGTAGTGCCATCAATGTTAGTTAAACTCTCACGATTGTTGTTGTTCTCCGAGTGGTACAATTTAAACTGGAAATCTCCGGCCGAAACGCCTTCCTTATCAAGTACTTTAATTCTCACAACTCTTTTGAAACTCACCTGCCATCCTTTGTCGCCGAGAGCATCATACTGAAAATTCGAAGTTCCATAATCGCATAAAACAACTGCGTGTGCCGACGAATCCATAGGATAAACCGTCATTTTCAAGTCATTTTCATCAATTTTACCATACTTGATGGGCTCTTTTTGGGCTGATACGGCAATCGTACAAATCAAAAACAGAATTAGAAAAGCCCATTGAGCTTTCCAGATAAAACTTTTCATTTTTTAGTTTTTAGTTGGGGGGTTATATTAATAATGAGAAATTTCCGGGATCACTTATATGTAAAGGAAGAACTAAAGATGTGAATAATGTATATATTCAGCCAAAGATATTGAAGTAGATTTGATATATCATTACAAATGGTAAAATAAATATTTACATAAGCTCGATTTCTTTTTGTGGAGATAATCATTCCATTTCTATATCTAGAAAATTTAATTAGCTTGCAACTTAACTAACAGCCTAACCTGGAGTCATCCCGTTAACTTAATGTAAGTCCCAATAGTCTGGACCAGGACTTATCAACCAAAAAAAAGCCCGCCCTTTCGGGCAGACTTTCTCAATTCACGGAAAAAAAGTATTAGAACAATTTTTCGATAAGATCGACAACGCGGCTCGAATAGCCCCATTCGTTATCGTACCACGAAAGAACCTTCGCAGTTTTTCCATTCACCATCGTGCATTTCGAATCGAAGATGGACGAAGCAGGATTATGAACGATATCAACCGAAACAATAGGATCTTCGGTATATTCCAAAATGCCTTTCATAGGGCCTTCGGCAGCTTCTTTCATGGCAGCATTAATCTGCTCCCTGGTAGCTTCTACTTTCAGGTTTACGACCAAATCAACCAGCGAGCCGGTTGGAGTCGGTACGCGAACAGCCATACCATCAAGTTTGCCTTTAAGATCGGGAATTACAAGGCCAACAGCTTTTGCAGCTCCTGTAGTAGTTGGTATTTGCGAAAGAGCTGCTGAACGTGCCCTGCGCAGATCGGAATGTGGTGCATCAAGGATAATCTGGTCGTTGGTATAGGAATGGATCGTAGTCATAAGACCGTTTTCAATTCCGAATTTATCATTCAATACCTTGGCAATCGGTGCCAGGCAGTTAGTGGTACAGGAAGCATTGGAAACGCATTGATCGGTATCTTTCAAATCGTTATCGTTCACGCCCAAAACAATGGTACGGTCTATCGTATCCTTGGCAGGAACGGTAAGAATAACTTTTTTGGCACCATTTTTCAGGTGATCGCCATAGCCACCTTTGGTACTTTCTTTCGAAGTAAATACACCTGTTGACTCAACAACTACATCGGGCGTAACTGCCCATGGAATGCTGATAGGGCTGCGTTCGGCAGCTACAGGATAACGTTTGCCATTAACAATGATAGCAGTATCATCGAATGTGATCGTGCCATTGAATCTTCCTTGTGTAGAGTCGTACTTCAGAAGGTGAGCAAGTGTTTTGGTACTGGTAAGGTCGTTGATACCTATAATTTCAATATCGCTCCGCTCGAGAGCAAGTTTGAACACGTTCCTGCCGATTCTTCCGAATCCATTGATTGCAACTTTAATCTTTGACATGTTTATCGCTTTTAGTTAATAAATATCGCTTTGGAATCATGTAGCAAAAGTAATTATAAAAACGCAATTTGTTAGTGTAGATTTTACGTTATACTGCAACTTGGTGAAAATGCGAAGCGTTTTTCGTTCTGTTGCAGTAATGCCGGGAGGAACAGGTTTAAATTTTCTCAAAGC
>DASVHX010000443.1:0-5860 GCA_036382355.1 Bacteroidales bacterium | reverse complement strand
TCCAAACACAATATTTTCTCCAGGATATCCGGGTCGGATAATTACTTCATTGTGAACCTGCTCAGCGGAAGCGCGGATATTTTAGATCCCGCAGAAGGCCAGATGGTCCATGATTTCCTTGGCGGGAAAGCGGTTGCTCCGGAGTTCCTTGATAATCTGACAGAACAGAGATACCTTACTGATGAAAAAGAGGAAGATCGCCTTTACCAGAGTAAATACCTTGATTTTATTGATACCCGGGATGATGATGAGGTGCAGCTTTTCTTTGTGCCGAATTACAGTTGCAATTTTGCCTGCACCTATTGTTATCAGGACGAATATGCAAATACGAACAAGGAACTGACACACGAAGTAATTAATGCTTTCTTTAGTTATATCAATACTGAATTTGCCGGACGCAAAAAATACCTTACTGTTTTCGGCGGGGAACCGTTGATGAATTCGCCGAAACAAAAGGACATAATCACATATTTGCTGAAACAGGCAAATGATTCCAACCTGGAAGTGTGTTTTGTAACCAATGGCTACGCTCTGGAAGAGTACATCAATATACTTGAGAAAGCCCGCATCCGCGAAATACAGGTTACGCTTGATGGCAAAGGAAGTGTGCATGATACACGCCGTTTCCTGAAAGGTGGCGGGGCTACCTTTGATAAGATAGTGAAGGGAATAGATGCTTGCCTTCAGCATGATCTGCCGGTTAATCTACGCATGGTAGTCGATAAGGAAAATATTGATGGCCTGCCGGAAATGGCGCAATTTGCGATAGATAAAGGCTGGACCGGAAGCGGAATTTTCAAGACACAGTTAGGACGAAATTATGAGTTGCACCATTGTCAGGCAACTTCCGAAAAGCTGTTTAGTCGTATTTCGCTTTACGAAACGATCTACAATTTGGTTAAACAGCATCCGCATATACTGGAATTTTACAAGCCTGCTTATTCAGTTTCGAAATTCCTTGCCGAAAACGGTAGCCTTCCCGATCCGTTGTTCGATGCCTGCCCAGCCTGCAAAACCGAATGGGCATTCGACTTTACAGGTCATATCTTTTCTTGCACCGCTACCGTGGGGAAAGCCGACGAATCGCTGGGGTCATTCTACCCCGGAGTTTCGCGTAAAGAGGAACTCATAAATGCATGGGAAAGCCGGGATGTAACCGCCATTGCCGAATGCAGCACCTGCAATATGCAACTGGTATGCGGCGGAGGTTGCGGTTCGGTTGCCAAAAACAGGACAGGCAGTATATGCTCCACTGATTGCCGTCCGGTGAAAGAACTGCTGGAACTGGGATTTGCTGCATACTTTAAGCAGGATCATTCGTCATAATACGACATTGAGCATTAAAAGAAGTTGATTTACATAAAGCATTACATCAAAAACAAGAGATTAACATATAAAAAATGAAAGAAATATCTTCATCAGAATTCGAAACAGAAATTCTTGCCGGTGGCAAAGTTGTTCTCGATTTTTATTCTACCGAATGCCCACCCTGTGAGGCCGTAGCCCCCAAGTTTGAGGGATTGGCCAGCCTTTATGGCAATGATATCAAGTTTGTAAAAATGTTTCGGCAGCAAAATAAAGAATTAGCCGTGAAGCTGGGCGTTAAATCATCGCCAACGCTGCTATTTTTCGATAACGGCGTGCAAGTTGCCGAAACGCTTACCGGTGGAATCAAGCGAAGCGATATCATCTACCAACTCGATAGCCTTTTGCCAACTGAAAGGGTGAAAGAGATAAAGGCGCTTATAAAACCTACAGTTTCAGAATTTGATGTGCTTATTCTTGGAGCCGGACCAGGTGGACTTACTGCCGGTTTGTATCTCTGCCAGTCGAAAGTGAATACGGTACTCATCGATATTGCACTCCCGGGCGGTCATGTTTCTACCACGCACGAAGTATCTAACTATCCCGGTTTCATTGATCCGCAGCCTGGTTATTTGCTGTCGCATAATATGTCGGAACAAACCAAATTGTGCGGTACAATCTATAAAGTGGCAGTTGATGTAACAAAGATTGACCTGGAAAAGAAAGAGGTTGTGATTGATGAATTCGAAACCATAAAGGCAAAGAAAATTATCATTGCCACAGGTACATCACCCAATTTGATGGGAATAGCAGGCGAGAAGGAACTTAAAGGCAAGGGTATTTCCTATTGTGCTACCTGCGATGCTAAATATTATGGCGACAAGGAAGTAGTTGTTATTGGCGGTGGAAACTCTGCTGTTGAAGAAGCAGATTTTATCAGCAAGTTTGCCGGCAAGATTACAATTGTTCACCAGTTTGATGCCTTCACGGCCAATAAGCAAGCCCGGGAGAAACTTTTTTCAAATCCTAAAATCACAACACTTTTCGCGCATGAGCCAAGGTCTTTCGTGCGCGAAGGAGATAAAATTATCACCGAAATAGAGGATTTAAAAACCAAACAAATAACGAAACTAGTAAGCGATGGCGTATTTGTCTTTATTGGAATGAAACCGAATATCGCAATGTTCAGGGATAAACTTGAACTGGATAGCTGGGGCTATATCAAAACAGACGAAGATATGCGCACCAGTTTGCCGGGAGTATATGCTGTCGGCGACGTCATCAGCAAAAAATACAGACAAATTACCACGGCAGTTGCCGATGGAACTATTGCTGCCATTGCTATTGCAAAAGAATTGAATTAACCTGAAATAACAAACAGACCATGAACACAAACCAATTAATCATTGAGCAGGTAAGCCCTTATGACGTGGCAACCACGGTTGAAAAGCTCATAGAAGCTGCAAGTCAAAAAGAATGGCAGAATCCTGCTGTTCATAACCTTCAGCAATCGCTGGCCAAATCGGGCAAAGAGGTGAGGCCTGTTCAGGTAATCGAGATTTGTAAACCTGAATATTCGGGCCAAATGCTTGAAAAAAACCACGAAAGGATTGTTTCCGTTATGATGCCTTGCCGCATTTCGGTGTACGAAAAAGAGGACGGAAAAGCATATGTAGCCTTAATGAACACGGCGGCGATGGCAGCAGGAATGCCACCTTCAATAGCCGAAGCTATGCAGGGTGCTTCTGACGAAACGTTCGAAATCGTTAAATCTGTCATCGGGTCCTTCTGAAAACCGATTGATAATCAAACGCCAGATACTTCCTTTAATATTAATGGAAGTTAGTAATAGTGTGCGATACTTCTTCCGCAGGAATGACTCATAACCCGACAACCGAATAATACCGGAGTTGGGTTTTTATTTTTGTATCAATAATTAATCTGTCAAAATAGTAATATTACTTATCGGGAAGCTGTCAGCAAAAAAATCGGATAGGATGTATTATTGCCGTCTTCATCTTCTTTCTTCAGAATATAACACTCATGATGCCGGATGTTTTTGAAGCCAATACGATTCAGTTTGTTGGCGAGAATTTCCACATCAAATCCAAGGTGTCCGTCAAATCCATCGCCATGAAATGAACCATCCTCAGGGTATAGATCGGCAATGGCGAGGTATCCTCCCATGTTCAGGAGCTCACGGAATTTATTAAATATGGCATCAACATCTCCAACGTGATGAAGCACCATTTGCGTATAAATGATGTCGAATTTGCCATTGAAATCTTCCTTTTCGAGGTCGAACAATAATGGCTTCATGTTTTTTACGCTCTCGCCGGCAATTTTTTCCTTAGCTACCTGCGTCATTTCACGCGAATTGTCCATTAGTGTGATGTCATCGAATTTGTCCTTGAGTATAAAACTGAGTAAAGCAGTTCCTGCGCCATATTCAAGCGCTTTCATGTTTTTATGAAGGGGGACAGTCTTTAATATTGCTTTGGCAATAGCTTCCGATCTTTCGATGTTTCGCAGATTTTTATCCCAATCACGGGCTTTATTATCGAATTCACTCATTTTAGCTGTTAATTTAGGTGGTCTGATTTTACGGGTTATGTATTGTTGCAATTACATCATATCCTAGCCTGGACGGCCATTTCAAAGGTAAGTAATTTTATAAAGGGAGAGATTCCGGGTAAAGAAAGCATTTCTTTAATTACCTGACTAAAGATATTATACGGATATACATATGAAGATAAAAACAGAAAACCCCCTGCCAGTTGTCGCAGGCAGGGGGAAGAGTTACCGGTTTAGGCCGGGGAAGTTGTTCGGTAGTTATCCATGAGTTAGATGCTGTTTCACTTACTTACAATTACCTTGCCGGTATTTACAGGCGTGCCATTCACAACCAGTTTATAGTAATAAACGCCACCCGGGAGGGACGTAGCATCAATACTTTGGCTGTATATCCCTGCGGACCTGTTGCCTTGAGAAAGTGTGCTTACCTCTTTCCCCAGCAAGTTATATAGGTTGAGTAAAACAACCCCGTTTTGAGGAAGGGAATACTTTAGGGTTGCAAATGCCCGTGTAGGGTTTGGGTAAATGCTTACTGAATATAAACCCGACTGTTTATGATCAACAATGCCTGTATTGACGGCACACAAATCGCCCGAAGCAACCTGTCCTCTTATCTCGCCTCCCGGATTAACAGTTGTGTGGAAGTTGGCATAAATTGCTCCGCTTTCGAATAGATCAGCAATTGTGGATGTAAAAGTATTGTCGTTCCAGAAACCCATTATTACCGAATCGGTTGGCAGTGTAAAAATAGGAGGGGCACTAACGCCAGGGAGGGCATTATGGAAATGATCCGCGACAACATCCGAACTGAGATTGCTCACAGCCATTCCATAATGTAAATTACTGTGTTTGCGGTCGAGCGTTACAAATCCCGATCCCTGATCGTTGGCTCCCCCGGTTACAGTGCCGGTCTCCTGTGAAGAGCAAAGGCTGTAAACAACACCTTTGCGGGCTAAAGTAGCCGGTTGACCGCGGACTTCTCCGGCAGGGTTGAGCGCTGTGTGCATATTCACATACATATCTCCGCTTATGGCTTTATTTATAAATGAAGCAAAATTGACATCACTGGTAAATTCAGGACCACCTGGAAGTATAAATCCTGAAATCATATTCCCCTGGATAAATCCTGTGAGGCTTACCTTTACTCCACCACTTACGCCAACCTTTCCGGAATGAAAATGTGCACCTGTTATAGCTCCGCTCAACTGGTCAGACTGGATATTCACCCATATCGTGTCCATATGGCTATTAACAGTAAAGTTGCATAATCCCATGGCATTGGCTGGCGTTGTTGGATCGATGATGCTGGTTTCCTGTGCTGCGTTCATCCATGTGTCGAATGAAAGTGGTCTGTTTTTCATTAATTGCCCCCTGATTTCTCCTGCTGGAAAGTTTGAGGAATGTATGTTCACATAGACTTTTCCAAGGCGAAGCGAATCGAGAAATGCCGCAGGATCGGGGAGTGTAGTAAGATCATAAACACCCTGGTAAGTATTCCCCAGTTTAAACGGAGTAAGGGGAACTATAACCGGACCGCTAATACCAGGAACCCCATAATGCAGATGTGCATTGGTGATATTGCTCGTCATATCATTAACCAACACATTCACCTCCAACTTTGTATTGTCCAGGCTCAGGTTGAACGATCCCAGACCGGAAGGTATGGAATCTGCAGGATTAACATGGCCAGCCTGAGCCATATCCAGTACCGCAACATAATTTTGATCTGTTTCGGGTAAAATCCGGCCGCTGATTTCTCCGTTGGGATTGGCAACGGTATGAATATTCACATAATATTCGCCATCGAGGAATTGTTTGAGACTTCCATCTTCAAAACTGATCCCGGTCAGGTAGCCTTTAATCTTATTCTTGTCGATGAAAGATGCAAGACTATATTCCACGCCACCACTGGATACAGCATGAATATGCGCAGCAGTTATAGGCCCGGTGAGGCCATTTGCGGTTATATCAAACCAAAGGG
>DASVHX010000442.1:0-3017 GCA_036382355.1 Bacteroidales bacterium | reverse complement strand
GATAATTTGATGACTGATGATGCGGGCTGTTATTCATTTGTTATTTAAACTGCTACCATTCAAATGTTACTGGACAGGTCATTTTATCAAAGGGAAAATGTTGTCGCCATTGCAAGGGAACTTATCGGCAAATATATTGTCACCACATTTGATGGCAAACTTACCTCCGGAATGATAACCGAAACAGAGGCATATGCTGGTATTACAGACAAAGCTTCACATGCCTTTGGAGGCAGAAATAGCGCACGCACAGAGATAATGTACCGACAAGGTGGAACAGCCTATGTTTACCTCTGTTATGGCATACATTCTCTTTTTAACATTGTTACCAATTACCAGGGCACGCCACATGCCATTCTTATAAGAGCTTTCCGGCCAATGGAAGGTATTAATGTGATGGAACGCCGCATGGGAAGAAAGGCTGGCAGTAAGTCATTTGCCAGCGGGCCAGGTAATGTAGCCAAAGCACTGGGAATCCATTACGGTGTGTCGGGCGCCGATTTATGTGCTGCCTGGTCTAATAATAAAGGAAACAGGATATGGGTTGAGGATAGGGGTATTTCGCCTGCGGACAGTGAAGTGCTCATTACACCAAGGATTGGTATAGCCTATGCCGGAGAAGATGCCCTCCTGCCCTACCGGTTTGTATTGAAATAGCACGCAAAAAAAAGCTCCGTATCGAACGAAGCTTTTTCTATTTCTGCCAAAAGAAATTTATTTAACGGTCTTAGTTAGTTCTGAACCAGCTTTGAACTTCACAACTTTCTTGGCAGCAATTTTTATTTCTTTACCAGTTTGTGGATTTCTTCCCTTTCTTGCAGCGCGTTTTGCAACTGAGAAAGAACCAAAACCAACTAATGCAACTCTTTCACCTTTTTTGAGAGCTTTGTGAGTAGCACCTACAAAAGCATCCAATGCCCTTTTTGCATCGGCTTTTGTCATCCCGGCTTCAGTAGCCATTGCTTCAATTAATTCTGCTTTGTTCATTTCTTTGGATTTTAAATTAGTAATTAATTGGATTGTATCAGCAAAGATAAGCTATTCCTGCGAAAAAGCAAGTGAAATCTTCTGTAACCCGCGAAAATGTTAATAAACCAGCCATTTTGTTAATAAATAGGCTGAATTTTAGCCGTTTATTTGACTATCTGAACTCTGAAACTCTTGCGTAGTACATATTCTCCATTGGGTATCGAGTTGGAAACCGTGTATAAATTCACTAGTATGCATGCGTTTTTTACCCTCCAGTTGCATTTCATCTGCCACAATTAAACCATCCTTCGCGGCTATTTTCAGATACGATTTACCATCGGTAAGTAAATTGCCTACAAATTCCGGATTAGCATCTTCGATATGTGATATGAATATCTTGAGCTGCCTATTACGACCGCCTGGCGATTTAAGGTACGTGAATGCCCCGGGAAATGGACTTAAGCCACGAATCTGGTTATAAATATTTAGTGCAGGCTGCTCCCAATTTATCAGACAATCACCCTTAAATATCTTAGGAGCGATTTTAAGCGCCTCAGCTTCGCCTATAATTTTATCCTGAGCCACCAGCGTAAAATCCGAATCGGCGATTGCCTGAACAGTCCTAACCACCATAGCGGCACCTTTAATCATCAGGCGATCGTGAAGGTCACCTGCTGTATCTTCAAACAGGATAGGAATAGTTTCCTGAAATATAATATTACCGGTATCTATTGCTTCTGCAAGAAAAAATGTGGTGATACCGGTTTCTGTTTCTCCGTTCATTATAGCCCTGTTGATAGGGGCTGCGCCCCGGTATTGCGGCAGTAGAGAAGCATGCAGATTGAAGGCCCCATATTCAGGTATCTGCCAAACTACAAGGGGTAACTTCCGGAAAGCTACTACTACAAAGAGATTGGCCTGGAAAGAACGAAGTTGATCAATAAACGCTTCCGCCTTTAGATCTGAGGGCTGCAGAAGCGGCAATCCTTTGTCCAGTGCATAACGCGCCAGTACCGGTTGTTGCATTTTCATTCCCCTTCCTGCCGGCTTATCCGGAGATGAAACTACTGCTAATATATCAAATCCATGATTAAGCAGTGCATCAAGGGGTGCAATGGCAAATTCGGGTGTGCCCATGTATATGATACGAAGTTTCCGCATTGTTATTTTTATTATAAAACAAAAATACCTGAATTTTCATTCAGGTACCTTGTAAATCTATTAAGCTTCTTATGACTTATTTCGCAGTTGCGCTGAGGGTTTTAGCCCTGGCAATGTATTTTTCGATATCGCGGCTTTCCATACTCTTTGTGAACTCTTTCTGAATCCGTACATATGCTTCAATCGCTTTGTCGTATTTACCAGCAGTTTCGCAAGCCCAGCCGGCTTTTAGCAGGAATTGTGGCGAAGTAAGATCATTTTTTTTCTGATCGGCAGCTTTCAGATAATATTCGATGGCTTTATCAGTATTATTCTGTTCCATATATGCGTCGCCAATGGCACCGGTTGCCATAGGCCCGACAAATTCATCATCGCTGTCGAATTTCTTCAGCTGCTCTATGGCTGTATTGTAGTCACCTTTTTTGAGGTAAATCATTCCGGCATAATAATGTGAAAGGTTGGCTGCTTTGGTCATGCTATAATCATCGATAATATTCAGGAATCCAAGGTAATTACCATCGCCGTTGAGCGCCAGTTTGAGCGAATCCTGCTCAAAATATTTCTGTGCCATGAACATTTGCGACTGAGCTTCTTTTTCGCGCGGAGCCAAATAGAACTTTTGAAATCCAAAATAACCAAGCAAAATAAGAATAAAAGCACCAACTACAATAGTAATCAGCTTCTGATTTTTTTCGATAAATTGTTCGGACTTGCCAAGCGCTTCTTCTACAACTTGAATTTTTTCCTCTGTATTATCCACCTTTTTAGCCATAATGTTTTAATTTTGAGGTGCAAAAGTATGGCTTTTTTTCAAACATTTACTATCTGCTTTCATAATTTTGCTTTGACTGGCAATGGTTGTACTTTTACCATCCAGGGTAACTATC
>DASVHX010000441.1:0-1624 GCA_036382355.1 Bacteroidales bacterium | reverse complement strand
TTCGTTTGTTCATTCTAATATCATTTTTTTGGTTCAAAGTACGGAGTCCCATTAACGGTTCCTTTCACTTCAACCTTTATAACAGTAGCTATAGGATCAAGAGCTTTGGGAGGAAGATAAACAGTCAAAACGCCATCTTTTGAGACTGATGCTTTAAGATTCGTTCCGTTAGCGAGTAGTGTGGCAGAAACAACCTTATTGTTCAGACCTGGTATGACCAGTTTTCCATCAGCCGGCCATTCGAACACTGAAAAGTAGAGCGATGTTCCTTTCGGTGTCTCTTTCCTGGTACAACGTCCCCATGCGAATAATCCCCATGGACTTGCTTTTGTATCATAGACAGCTTCACCGTTTACCTTAATCCATTGACCCATTTTTGCAAGAATATCAATAGATTCCTGAGGAAATTCCCCGAGTTCTGTCGGACCAACGTTCAATAAAAAGTTGCCGCCTTTTGAAGCTATATCCAGCAGGTTGCGGATAAGTGTTTCAGGGGTTTTATAATTATGATCGTAACTTTTATAGCCCCAGGTTCCGTTCATTGTCATACATGTCTCCCAGTCTGTACCGTCAAGATCTTTAATGTTAGGAATTTTTTGTTCGGGTGTCTTATGATCACCAGGGAAATTCGGACGTTTAAGGCGGTCGTTAGTGATTATTGCGGGCTGAAGAGTAAGCAAAGACTGGAGTTTTGTCGCAGCGTCATCCGTCATATTGGTTGGTGTATCCCACCATAGTACTGCCAGATCGCCATAATTAGTCAGCAATTCTCTTACCTGTGGAACTGCAACAGCATCAATATATTGAGCAAATGTTTTTGTTTCCTGTGCCGGATCCCAATGTCCTTTGTGGGCCTTTGTATATGCATCAATCTTTGCGGAATCCGGATTGGCCCAGCCTTCTTTGGTTGGTTTGCGTGCAACTGACCCGCCAGGATTATTCCAGTCCTGAGCCTGGGAATAATAGAATCCCAGTTTTATGCCATATTTTTTGCATGCTTCAGCCAGTGGTTTAAGTAGATCCTTGCCATAGGCTGTTGCATCTACGACATTCCATTTACTGGCTTTTGTCTCGAAAAGAGCAAATCCGTCGTGATGCTTTGAGGTAATAACAATATATTTCATACCGGCATCCTTTGCCATCCGTACCCAGGCGTCAGGGTCGTATTTTACCGGATTGAATTGTCTGGCCATCTTCTGGTAATCGGCTACAGGAATTTTACCACGATTCATAATCCATTCGCCGATACCACCTATCTGATGACCATCCCATGTACCGGCAGGCAATGAATAAACACCCCAGTGAATGAACATTCCGAACCGTGCTTCGCGCCACCATTCCATGCGTTCATCTTTTGTAAGAGTCTTCTGGGCAAAAACATTATGGCCCATTAGCAATAAAACTGTCAGTGTAATAATTGTCTTTTTCATATGTCAATTTTTTAAATAAAATTTAAATTGAATGAGTAAAAAACTTTAATCAAAATTATAAAAATATTTCACAGAAGGTCACAGACCGGCTACTCTGTTTACCGGGAGACAGGGTCGATCTCTCTTCGACCGGTTGCAATGAGGGTTAACCGTATATGTTAAGAGAAGTTAAATAATTTGTTTCTATATAAATA
>DASVHX010000440.1:0-2503 GCA_036382355.1 Bacteroidales bacterium | reverse complement strand
AATACCGGCAATGGCTCCCACAGCTGCGCCGATGATAACCCCCATGAGCATTTTTCCTGTCGATTCTTTCATGGCTGTAAATTTTAAAATTGTTTTAATTTGAATAACATAAAGATACGAACTATTCTCGGTAAATTTTGCCGGATTAATAAAAAAATTCAGCGAAAATATTGGCGGAGATAGCAGGATTATGTCTTCTCTTTTCCATGATAATAGACGTTAGCCTTAAAATAGCTCACCGGGAAACATGAAGCTTACCAGTTAAGAATCTTTTTAAAATCGTACACGGCAGGATCTGAAAGATATTTAGATGCAGCGGCATAGTCTGCTTCCGTAAGGTATTGCAGTCCGTCTTCATATACCAGTCTTGCTTTCTGTCCTTCCATATTTACCAGCCGGGTTTTTACTTTTCCGTATTCATCTTCAACATCTTTAAGATAGAGTGGTGCAATGTCGCCGCGGTGATCAGAAGTAACCATACATCCGGTTACACCCTGGTCGAACAGGCGCTTTACGCCTAGCCCGAGTAAACTGCAATACATCAGGTCGAATGCCGTGGGACGGATGCAGCGCAGTTCGTAACCCAGTTCCACAGGCCGGCTCTTAATATTGATACTAAGCTGTTTCAGCCTTATCTGCAGCAGCATATTGAAAATGTGTGCCTTGCTTACGTTGCCGAGTTCCGGATGCCCATGATCGTCGTATGTAAATTGTATGCCCGATGATTCAATTTCGGAATCCGACATAAAATGGAACACGCCTTCGCTCACGATCGCAACACCATAGCCGACATTGTTGATCTTTCGCTTGATCATGGCAGAAATAATGAGCCTGGTGATCTTATCGAAAGTGATCTCGGTTTTGTTGAACATTTCCGGGATAATGATCATTGGGAAATGGCATGCCGCACCAATGCCAAAGGCCAGGTGTCCTGCTTCGCGGCCCATGGCTGCAACCACAAACCAGTTTCCGCTTGTGCGGGCATCCTCATATACAGTGGATCCGATACGCACACCTTCCTGCTTGGCCGACTCGTAGCCGAAAGTTGGATTTCCTTCGGGAAGCGGAAGGTCGTTGTCGATGGTTTTGGGTACATGAATATTCTGGATGGGCACGTTTCTGTCGGCAAGGAATTTTGAGATACGGTTAGCTGTTGAAGCCGTGTCGTCACCACCAATTGTGACAAGGAGTTTCACGTTGTTTTTTACAAAAAAATCAGTTCTGAATTCCAGGTCGGATGGCTTATGTCTGCTCATTCTTAGTATGGATCCTCCCTGGTGAAATATATTATCGGCCAGATCAAAATCAATTTCTATTGTAGTTGGATTATCGGTGAACAGGTTCTTGTAGCCATCATGCAAGCCGATCACACGATAATTATCACGCAGGAAAACTTTAGCCACTGAACTTATCACGGAATTAATACCTGGCGCCGGGCCTCCGCCACAAAGGAGAACGATAGAATTTTTCATAATGAAAATTGGATTTGTTGAAATGAATATGGGAATAATAATCTTTTGTACATACAGGTTTTGACAACAATTTTATCCGCCTGTGCCATGTTCAGCATTGCTGAAGATCGGCCTCACGACCAATTGTGCTGTAAGACGCGTTCGCATTTCAAGCAGCACAATTTTATTGTCCTCGAGTACTCGGTCGATAGTTGCCTGATCGTAATGCCGGATGGTGATAAGTTCGAGCCCGGTGTTGTAGCGGATCTTGAATTTATGGCCAAGTTCTTCATAAAGTTGTATAAGGCGGCGTTCATTGTTATCCATGCATACCGAAAAACTAAGCGCCGAATTCTGCATCAGGTGGATATGAATATTAAGACGCGCAAATATACCCAGTATTTCGCTCAGGTTACGTTCGTCGATAAACGAAAAGTCGCGTGGCGAGATAGAAAGAAGCGTTTGGTTTACTTTAAAGATAAACGATGGGATCAGGCTGTCGCTGGAAGTATCGTGGTAAATAAGCGATCCTTCACCTTCCGGATTCACGAAAGACTTTACACGTAAAGGAATATCCTTATTCTGAAGTGGTTTTAAGGTTTTCGGATGAATAATGGTAGCTCCGTAGTACGACAATTCTATTGCTTCGCGATATGAGATGTTGGCAAGTCTTTCGGTAATGCTGAAATATTTCGGGTCGGCATTTAACAGTCCGGGAACATCTTTCCAGATGATCATTTCTTCGGCTTCAAGCATATATGCAAATATAGCAGCACTATAGTCGGAACCTTCGCGGCCGAGCGTTGTGGTATGGCCTTCGGGGCTGCTACCAATAAATCCCTGTGTAAGCGCAATCTGTTCCCGGGGCAAAGCAAATATGGGCAGCAAGGTTTTATTGATCAGAATGGCTGTTTCGGCCCAATCCACCTTTCCCTCGCGGTAAGTATCATCGGTGCGGATAAGTTTTCGGGCATCATACAAATTGCTGTCCAATCCTTCGCTTTGCAGGAAATGATGAACAATGGCCGTGGAAAATAATTCGCCGAAACTCA
>DASVHX010000439.1:0-5367 GCA_036382355.1 Bacteroidales bacterium | reverse complement strand
AAATAGATAACTGTACCTGTATTGAAAGGAAGCCCAAGCGCATTGATGAAGAATAGTTCAAATTTACCTGCCATATTTACTATCCATGGAATGATGATAAACATAATGATGGAAAGGATAACCAATGAAATCGCGCCCGTAAGCAAAAATCCATTCCTGGTTGGCTTGTAGTTCTTGAAATAATAAACAAAAGCGATGGCCGGAATAGCCAAAAGGTTTAGAAGATGCACCCCAATAGAAAGCCCCATCAAGTATGCTATGAGAATAATCCATTTAAATGCATGAGGTTGGTCGGCAACGCGCTCCCACCTTAGGATAGCCCAGAAAACCAAAGCCGTGAAAAACGACGACATCGCGTATACTTCTCCTTCTACGGCTGAGAACCAGAATGAATCGCTAAACGTATAAGCTAAAGCACCAACCAATCCGCTTCCCAGAACAGCGAACATTTCACCATCGGTCATTTCGCTGGATTTTGGCACAAATTTCAGTGCCAGGGCAGTTATGCTCCAGAAGAGGAAAAGTATGGTGAATGCGCTGCACAAGGCCGACATAATATTTACCATCATGGCTACGTGCGTAACATTGCCAAAGGCAAAGAGCGAGAAAAACCGTCCGATCATCTGAAAAAGAGGAGCTCCCGGTGGATGCCCTACCTGGAGTTTAAATGCGGTGGAAATATATTCGCCGCAATCCCACCAACTTGCAGTTGGCTCTATTGTAGATAAATAAACGAAAGAAGCAATTGCAAAGGTGAACCAACCAAGTAAGTTGTTCAGTTTTTGGAAATTTTTCATTCTAATTATTGACTTGTTTTTCGTGGAAATTAGGTGCGAAAATAACGAATTTTGCCGCATTATCATGCAGTATTATTCAAATTGGCCGAATTTTTCGGAAGTTAAAATCCGTATTCCGAACCCCACTCACAAAATTATAGCGTTAGTTAGGCTGTTTTAAAAATTAATTCTACCTTTGCAGTCCTTTTTAGGGACTATAGATTGTCCGATGGTGTAACTGGCAACACGACTGATTTTGGTTCAGTAGAGTCCAGGTTCGAGCCCTGGTCGGACAACTTAGGAAACTAGAGTTTTCATGGTCAATAAAAAATGAAACTCCCGCTTTGCAGGAAAATCATTTTGAACATTTTGATCGGAAAATTTAGGAAGTTGATGTTCACATGGTATTGTGAATTCAGGATTTTATCCCATTTTGGGCGAAAACCTGAGCACATTGCACCAAATGCCATGAACGAACTAAGTGAATTTGCCCCTGGGCGGTTTGCATCCGGAGATAGAAAGAGGGGACTGACGTCCCCTCTTTTATTGATAAATTGAATAGCTAAATGATAAACGAAAAACTCATAAGCAACATCATACAACTGGCCATCGGCGGAACCGACAAGTTCCTGGTGGAAGTGAAGGTGCGCACCGGTAACCGGATTATGGTTTTTGTGGATAGCGACACCTTACTTACCATTGCAGATTGCGCTGGACTTAGCAAGTTTATCGAATCGCATCTCAACCGCGAATCAGAAGATTTTGAACTAAGCGTGTCGTCACCCGGTATCGATATGCCCTACCGCAATGTCAGGCAATATCTGAAAAATACCGGTCGGGAAGTCTCGGTTATTACGAATGATGGCATCAAGCGTATTGGCACACTCATTGCTGCCGACCAACAAGGCATGGAGTTGCTTGAAGTAACTAAAATGAAAAAGGTAGTTACTGAATTGCGCCATCGCATTAAATATACTGATATCAAGGAAACGAAAGAAATTATCAAATTCTAATAAACACAAATATTCAACCATTAAATTATACCGAAAATGGACCACATCAATCTGATTGAAACATTTTCCGAATTCAAGGAATTCAAGAACATCGACCGTGAAACCATGATGCGTATTCTCGAAGATGTTTTCAGGCATATGCTCATCAAAAAGCATGGCTCGGACGAGAATTTCGACATAATTGTGAACATAGACAAAGGTGATCTGGAAATCTGGCGAAACCGCACAATTGTGGAGGACGACGCCATTGAAGACGAGAACACCCAGATAGGCTATTCCCAGGCTATTAAAATTGAACCCGATTTTGAAGTAGGTGAAGAAGTTTCTGAAGAAATAAAAATGGGTGACTTTGGCAGACGCGAAATTCTCACGATTCGCCAGAACCTCATCTCGAAAATACAGGAATACGAGAAAGACAATATCTACAAGAAATACAAGGATAAAATCGGCGAAATGATTTCCGGCGAAGTTTACCAGGTATGGAAAAAAGAGATTCTCGTAATGGATGATGAGTACATTGAACTAACACTGCCAAAATCGGAACAAATCCCAAGCGATTTCTACCGCAAGGGTGATTCGCTCAGGGCAGTGGTTTCCAAGGTAGAAATGCGGAACAACAATCCTGTTATTATATTGTCGCGTACTTCTCCTGTGTTCCTTGAGCGACTGTTCGAATCCGAAGTTCCGGAAGTTTTCGATGGGCTAATTACCATCAAGAACATTGTCCGCGTACCCGGCGAACGTGCTAAAATAGCTGTGGAATCGTACGATGACCGCATTGATCCTGTTGGTGCATGTGTTGGAATGAAAGGATCGAGAATACATGGTATCGTGCGCGAGTTGAAAAATGAAAATATTGATGTTATCAATTTCACGTCTAATCCCTCGCTTTATATTTCGCGTGCTTTAAGCCCCGCAAAAATATCCTCTATTCACCTGGATGATGAAACCAAGCGTGCCGAAGTATACATGAAACCTGATCAGGTTTCGCTTGCTATTGGCAAAGGCGGTTATAATATTAAACTTGCCGGAAAACTTACCGGTTACGAGATCGATGTTTACCGCGATACCGATGTGGATAGCGAAGATGTGGATCTGCAGGAATTCTCTGACGAAATCGATCAGTGGATTATTGACGAACTTAAATCTATTGGTTGTGATACGGCCAAGAACGTTCTCGATATTCCTGTGGATGAATTGGTAACCCGTACCGACCTTGAAGAAGAAACGATTCGCGAAGTGGTTAGGATTTTGAAATTAGAATTCGAATAACCTGTCGCTGGTTACAAGATAGATATAACGGGAGCAAATGCCATGAAGGCATTGCTGAACTAGCAACAGCAGCCCCCCAATGAATAAAATAGTACTTTTGCAAAGTTTAGTACAGGTACTGCTTACAACCGAACAAACAAAATATGTCAGAAGGTAGCATAACAATCAGGCTAAGCAAGGCCGCCAAAGAGTTTAACGTTGGTAGTTCTACCATCATGGAGTTCCTTGCCCGCAAGGGCTTTAAGGTGGAAAACAACCCAAATGCAAAGTTGACGCCCGATATGTACGGCTTGTTGGTGAAAGAATACCAACCAGATAAAGTGGTAAAGGAAGATGCACGTAAAATCGAAATTGAATTTACCAGGCATCAAACCCTTTCGCTGGATGATAAGAAAACGCCAGTAACACACGAAGTGGAAGCTGAACGAGGGATCAACGAACTTATGATCAAGGATTTTGGCACAAAATCTAAGATTGATAAAAGCGAAGCGGACGAAACACCTTCCGTAAGTGTAAAACATGAACCTTCTGTGCCGGAATCAGCCAAAACAGAGGTTGCGCCGCCAGTTCCTGTTCAGCCAACTCCTGTTCACGTTGAGCCTGTTCATATTGAAATTATAACGCCTAAGCCTGTTGAACCTGAAAAAACAGTTAAGCCAGCAGAAACTCCTGTTCCTCCGAAGGAAAAGGAGGAAGAAATTGCTTCGGAAGTAATTAAACACAAAGCCAAACCTGTTGTTCCTGAAATTAAAGAAGAAGAAATCGAAGCCCCGCCAGAAACAGCCAACAACGAACCTTCAATCAAAGTTCTTGGCATGATCGACCTCGATATATTGAACCCAAGGACTAAACCTGCACGCAAATCAAAAGAAGATAAGCAAAAACAGCGTGAAGAAGCTAAAGCAGGCTCTTCACCAGCATCCAAATTCACAGCACAGGAGGCTTCCGCCGAGGTTATTTCCAAAAAGGACACCGATACCAACGCGGAACATGTTGAACCCGAAATTATTGCACCTGTTCAATCACCGGCAGAAGAAGATATCGTGACTTCAGAAAAAGAAGATGGATCATCTGACCCATACGAAAAGACCAAGGCAAACTTTATGCCTACCGTTGTTGAAAAACTAAATGGACTGAAGATACTTGGCAAAATGGATTTACCGTCACCCAGGGTAGAATCAAAAAAACCAGTTGCTACTTCCTCTGATGATGTCGCTAAATCGAAGAAGAAGAAACGCAAACGCATCAAAAAAACCATAACACCTGTTGTAACCGAAGCTCCCAAAACTCCAACTGATAATAAAGCCAGAGTGCGGGTCCCCGCTAAACCTTATGGCCGTTCGGAGCCAAAACCCGAACTTACCGATGACGAAATTCAGAAGCAAATAAAGGAGACCTTACAAAGGCTCAGTGGTTCTGGAAAATCCAAAGCATCCAAGCACAGGCGCGATAAACGAAACATCGTTAGCCAGCATTTGCAGGAGGCACAACAAAGGGAAGAACAAGACCGGAACGTACTTAAAGTTACTGAGTTTGTTACCGCAAATGATTTAGCTACATTGATGAATATTCCCATCACCGAAATTATTTCTACATGTCTTTCTCTTGGCCTGTTTGTATCAATCAATCAGCGCATCGATGCCGAAACTATCAGCTTGCTGGCCGACGAATTTGGTTACAAAGTAGAATTTGTAAGTGTGGAAGTGCAAGAAGCTATCCGTGATACTGAAGAAGAAGATACACCGGAAAACCTAACACCGCGTTCGCCTATTGTTACTGTTATGGGGCATGTGGATCATGGAAAAACCTCATTGCTCGACTACATCCGGCATGCTAATGTAATAGCCGGCGAAGCAGGTGGAATTACACAGCACGTTGGTGCCTACGAAGTTGTGTTGGAAAATGGCAAGAAAATCACATTCCTCGATACTCCCGGTCACGAAGCCTTTACTGCTATGCGTGCCCGCGGTGCCAGTGTTACCGATATCGTAATTATTGTGATTGCTGCCGACGATACAGTGATGCCTCAGACCATCGAAGCTATCAACCACGCCCAGGCTGCCGGAGTTCCTATTGTTTTTGCTATCAATAAGATAGATAAAAATAATGCGAACATAGAAAAAATTAAAGAAGAACTTGCGAAGATTAATATATTGGTTGAGGACTGGGGCGGAAAATACCAAAGCCAGGAAATATCAGCTAAAAAGGGTATTAATGTCGACATATTGCTCGAAAAAGTATTGCTTGAAGCTGAACTTCTCGATCTGAAGGCTAATGCCAAAAAAGCAGCATCAGGAGCAGTTCTC
>DASVHX010000438.1:0-3462 GCA_036382355.1 Bacteroidales bacterium | reverse complement strand
TGTTATGCAAACGGGAGGCGTTAACCCTTTTAATCCTGGAGGAAGTAAATTATACCAAATCATTACCAACAATAGCGGAGAAAATTTTATGCCGCCACCGCCCGACGCCCCACTTACAACTAATCAGATTCAGATGGTTTATAAATGGATTGCGCAAGGTGCTAAAAATCTTCATTGCGATAACATGCCCTGTGATACTGTTACTATCACATATACGGCCACGATATGGCCCATTATCCAGGATAATTGCAAAGGATGCCATACGGGAACCTTAGCCGGTGGCGGGATTCAGCTGACAGATTATGCAACAATATCAGCTGCTGCTGGCCCAACTGGAAGACTATATGGAGCTATAACACATGCTTCTGGTTTCTCCCCAATGCCTCAAAATGGCGTTATGCTGCCTGATTGTTATATTACGCAGATTAGAAAATGGATAACAGCCGGAATGCCATCAAAATAAACTTCAATGATGAAACTTAGAATTTTTTCCAAAACCTTTGCTATTATTGTGGGAATTTTAGCAGTCACATTTACATCTTGCCGCAAGGAACCAGTGCTTGCTCCCGGAACTACTCAGGTATGTTTCGACCAGCAAGTACTCCCTGCAATAAAAGCCAATTGTGCGTCGTCGGGCTGTCATGATGGCAGTGGTGAATTGCACGATCTTTCTTCCTACGAGACTATTAAATCTTATGTAAAAGCCGGGGATCCGAACAAAAGCAAATTATACAACGTTATTACTGCAAAGGGTTTTGTACTAACTTTAATGCCTCCAAAACCACGCGCCCAGCTTTCTGTCGCACAGATAAATCTCATCACCATATGGATACTTCAGGATGCGCAACACACAACTTGTCCATAAGTTCCACAGTTGATATAGTTTTAGTTAAAACCAGACTTTTCTTTCCAAATGCACTTTAGCACAAATTACAAAATGATAAAATGATGAAACGCCACGTACTTAAAAGGAAATTTTTTCGCTTATTGATTCTTGTGTTCACTTTGCCCATGGGAAGCGTCATATTGAACTCATGTTATTATGATAACGAGGAATACCTTTATCCTGCTAACGGGCAATCCACTTGCGATACACTTAGCGTGACTTACAATGCTAATATCGCACCCATATTCGCCAATAACTGCAATGGATGCCATAATTCTGCTTCCCCTGGTGGAAATATAATTACCGACAACCATACTGAACTGGTTGCTAATATAAATAAGGTGTGGCTATCCATAAATCACTTCCCAGGAGCTGAAGCAATGCCAAAAGGCGGCGGAAAATTGTCCGATTGCGATATTGCCAAAATTAAGCGGTGGAAAAACCTTAATATGCCTAATAATTAAATTATTCTTTATCACGCTTTTGTCGATGGAGGCAATAAAGCATAATTCTTTACTAAAAACCAAATATTATGAACAAGTGGTTAAAAATTATCGCAATTCTTGCTGTTATCGGTGTTATTGTTGCCGGGCTGGTTTGGAAATTTTATATAAATAAGCCTCATGCCGACATCGAAAATATGATGCCAGATTATACACTCAGCACACAGCAACTTTGGAAACAATACAACACAGAGCTAAAACTTTCAGACTCCTTATACACTGGCAAGGTTATCGAGATTACGGGAAACCTGAGTAAAATAGATAAAGTTGATTCAACAGTATATCTTGTATTTGTAATGGAACCTGATCCTGATTTTGGCGATAAGACCATTCGGTGCGAGATGCTGGCTAAATATAGTGAGGAAGCTGCTGCAATTATGGTTAACGCTCCATTGAAGGTCAAAGGATACTGCTCGGGATATGATCAGACCGACATAAAATTCAGCAAATGTTCAATTATTAAATAAACATCTCTGTATGAATGCAACCGTCAAATCCATTTTTATTGTCGCTAGTATATCCTTATGTATTATTTCGGCAGCAAATGCCCAAAAGTATTCCACAAAAAACGGGAAGATATCTTTCTTCTCCCAAACAACTGCGGAGAAAATTGAAGCACATAACAACCAGGTAAACAGCGCTCTGGATATTGCTAATGGTGATTTCGTTTTTAAAGTTCTGATCAGGGGGTTCGAATTCGAAAAAGCTCTTATGCAAGAGCATTTTAATGAAAATTACCTGGAATCGGACAAATATCCAAATTCCATTTTCAAAGGAAAAATTACAAACATCAAAGACATCAACTTCACCAAAGAAGGCAAGTACAATGTTATGGCTGAAGGTAATCTGACTATCCATAATGTTACCCAAAAAGTAAGTGTGAAAGGTACTCTTGAAGTAAAAGGCAGGGATATCCTGGCGGATACTAAATTTAACGTAATGCTGAGTGACTACAATATCAAAATCCCTAACACTGTTATCAATAATATTTCAGAGTCCCTTGAAATTAAAGTAAATGTGGAATTGAAAAAACTAAACAACTGATAAATGATGACTAAGAAACTTTTCGCACTAGCTGTTCTTTCCCTCAGCATAACTTGGGGACATGTATATGCTCAGGATTTGATGGACATGCTTGGCGACGATAAACCAAAAACAGAATTTGCTTACGCCACTTTCAAGACAACGCGCATTGTAAATGGTCAGTCCATAGAAAACCCTGCCAGTGGAAATTTGCTTTTTATGATTTCGCATCATTTCGGGGCAGTCAATTCCGGAGCCTATAATTTTTTCGGGCTCGATCAATCGACCATCCGCCTTGGTCTTGATTATGGCGTGAATGATTATCTGAGTGTTGGCATTGGACGAAGTTCCTGGCTAAAGACATATGATGCTTCATTTAAACTTAAAATACTGCGCCAAAGTAGTGGCGAACGTAATATGCCGGTATCCTTATCGTTATATTCAAGTATCGCGTTAGAGTCATATAAACAAGACCCTACCCGTAAAAATTATTTTACTTCCCGCCTGGCATTTACAAACCAGTTGCTGATTGCCCGCAAATGTTCAAATGCTTTATCACTTCAACTTACGCCAACTTTTATTCATAAAAACTTGGTGCATACTGCTGTATCACAAAACGATATTTATTCTGTCGGACTTGGTGGCCGTTATAAACTTACAAAACGGCTGTCGTTAAATGCAGAGTATTTCTATTTGCTCCCCGGAAATACGGCCGATACATACGTAAATTCCTTCTCAGTCGGGATTGATATTGAAACCGGTGGACACGTTTTTCAATTGCACTTTACCAATGCACAACCGATGTTCGATCGCGCCTTTATTACTGAAACTACTGGTAAATGGACTAAAGGTGATATTTTCTTTGGATTCAACATTTCAAGGATTTTCACTATTAAAAAACCAAAAGGTTTTAAATCCTGAAAACCATTCCGCATTTTTGACCTAAAAAGAGCCTGATCTAATTTATGTTCAGGCTCATATTAAATGGATCTCATTTTATATGGCAATGACACCCGAAAAGGCCCGCCTGATTAAGAGTGCTATAGTTCC
>DASVHX010000437.1:0-2168 GCA_036382355.1 Bacteroidales bacterium | reverse complement strand
TCATGGGAAGATAGACTACACGGTTGTTTTCGCCGTTGTTGTTATCCTGGTCGGTAAATACACCCACAACTTTGAAAGGGATTCCGGCGATGGTAATAAATTTATCAATCGGAGGTTCACCATTTTTAAAGAGTGCGTCTCTAACTACAGTGCTTATAATAACCACCTTGCGGAATTTTTCGATATCGTAAATGTTCACAAACCGCCCCTGTAACACCTGAACTTTCTCAATGATGCCATAGTCGGGGTAAACAGTGCGGATATCGAAATTACCAAATTCGCGTTTATAGGATAAAGTGTTGTTCTGCCAGATATAGTTCCGCGGCGATATGAACTCCACACCTTTAACCGTATTGCGAATCATATCATAATCGGAATTCTCCATCCGGATTTCGCGTCCGGGTTTCATCCCCTTGTAGGCCATAGTAGTCTGGCCGCTCCACATCCACAAACTATTGCTTGCAGAAGAGTTAAATTGGTTTTGTACGCCGTTTTCGAGCCCTCTGCCCGAACCCAGCAGGATGATGAGCATAAAGATGCCCCATGCCACACTGAACCCCGTTAGAAAAGTACGAAGTTTGTTCTTTTCGATGGTGCTGAAAATCTCCTGCCATTTGTCGAGGTCGAACATAATTGACTGTTTAGCTGGGAATGATTATGATGTATATGATCAGAAACTAGTTTTCATGCTCTTTGTCATGCTCTATGATACCATCGCGCAGGCGAATGATGCGTTGAGTCATATGGGCAATGTCGTTTTCGTGTGTAACGATAATGATTGTAATTCCTTCCTTGTTGATTTCTTTGAGTAATTCCATCACTTCATATGATGTGGTGGTATCGAGCGCTCCGGTTGGCTCGTCGGCCAGGATTACTCTAGGTTTGGCTATAAGTGCACGGGCAATGGCAATACGTTGTTTTTGCCCGCCCGAAAGTTCGTTGGGCATGTGTTGAGCCCATTCCTTCAGCCCCATACGCTCGAGATATTCCATGGCGATCCGGTTGCGCTTGCGACGTGGTATGCCTTGGTAGTAGAGGGGTAGCGCCACATTCTCCATCGCGTTCTTAAAGGCGATGAGGTTGAAAGATTGAAAAACAAAGCCAATGTATCTGTTTCGCAATGCTGCAGCCCGCGTTTCGGTCAGGTTGCGGATATCCAGTCCGTCCAGTTGATAGATTCCTGTATCATGGTTATCCAGAATACCGATGATGTTCAGCAATGTCGATTTGCCCGATCCGGAAGAGCCCATTACCGAAACAAACTCGCCGGCTGCGATTTTTAGATCAATTCCTTTAAGTACATGAAGTTTATTGCTTCCTGTAACATAGGATTTATTAATTTCGTTCAGTTCAATCATGGTGTCGGAAATACTGAAAACGCTCATAAAGCGAAAATATTTTAATTTTCGTGATGTTCCTTAGACTATATATGCTTTCCAAAAGTTACAACAATGTCGATTTATTTGAGAAATTTTTCAAGTATATCAAAACCTCTGGATCAAATATATCTGAATCAAATATAATGAATGCGTTAAATATTCGTTAAACAGAAACCCCAATTGATTGTTTAATTTAGCTGGCAGATGGTAAATATAAATCGCAAAAAGATCAGGCGTATATTACTTTGGACTGGTATTTCCTTAGTTTCACTGGTATTACTGTTGGCAGCAGCAGGCTGGATAGTAAGCCATACCTTTGAGGAAGAAGTGAGGGTAATTTTCGAGCGTGAAGTAAATAAACGCCTGAATACAACACTTACGGTAGAGCGAATAAATCTTTCGGTGCTGCGCCATTTCCCATATGCGTCTGTTACCTTCTACGATGTAAAGATCAAAGATGCCGGCCAGAAAAAGTCAATTGACAATATGCTAAAAGCTGATGAAGCCAGCCTGGAATTCAGTATCGCCGATCTGTTCAGGAGTAAATTCAGCATAATCCGGATGCGGCTCCAGAATGCTGATCTTCGCCTGCATGTCTATGCCGATGGATCAGATAATTTTCACCTGTTAAAGCCCGGAGGGAAATCGGATAAAGGTGAGTTCAGTTTCGATATCCAAAAGTTGATCATCAGTAATACACTTATAGCATACCTCAACGAAGCCGCATCCCAGGATTACAATATGGAGGTGGGGAAAGCCACCTTCACAGGTAAGTTTTCGCAGGATATT
>DASVHX010000436.1:0-3872 GCA_036382355.1 Bacteroidales bacterium | reverse complement strand
GTTGTGCATTCAGACTGGTATTGCTAACTACCTGGAAATCGTGTACGAACTTTTTCATAAAAGGGATTCACTGCTAAGGTAAATAAAAAAAAGTCCGCCGGGCAGGGCGGACAAATGAATTATTCCTCGGGCGCTACCGTGGTTTCGGAAGGCGCCGTATCATCGGTTTCAGCGGGTTCGTCGTCCCAAACTATCAATTGATGGCTGTTAAGTAGATTATACCAGGCCAAAATTTTGCGGATGTGCGAAACATAAACCCGTTCCTGATCATATTCAGGAACAACGCTGGCAAAATACTCCCGCATTGCCTTGTCGTCGGATTTAGGATCGGCTGCTACAGCCCCGTTCTCCTTATCATAGATACGTTTGATAACTTCTTTAAGCGGCAGATCATCAGCATTGGTAAAAATGCTGATTTCTTCGAGCGAACTGATTTTATCGTTGGCAAAAACCTGGAATCGTTTCCCATCGGTGATTGATTCGACGATAACGCCGTTCTTAGCTTGCGCCACGGTCTTAAAGAGTCCTGGCTTGCCGGTAATAGAAAGAATGTCCTTTAAATTCATAAATTAACTGACTAATTTTCTGCAAAAATAATAAGAATCGCGGATAAGTTCATTTAAATGCATGCTGAATTGTTAAAAGGATTGAGAAATAAATAGAACAGTTAAGGAAAATTTGAAAATTTGAACTTAGCGAAGCGATCTCATGAACGAAGTGAATGAAATGAAATAATCTGAAATGATTAGTTATAAGTTATTTACGAATGAAACATTTATCTTTCATTAAATATTCTTATAGCTATTTCATTTTATTAGGTTGATTACCTGAAGGGTTAAATGTTATCGGAATAGCACAAATAATTTCGACAGGTTTCCCATGATGATAGGCTGGTTTCCACCTGGGCATCAGCCGGATAACCCTCACGGCTTCGGCATCAAGCAAAGGATCAAGACTTTGCAGAATAAATACTTTATCAACGTATCCATCTTTAAGGATATGAAAAGTTATCTTTACTGTACCCGAAGATCCCCGTTTAACTGCATCTGCCGGATAGCGCACATTATCGGAAATGAAACGCTGCATGGCCGTTGGTACACCCGGAAACTGAGGCATCACCTCAACAGAATAAAAAATATCGCCTGAGCCTGCCTGCGTCGTATCACCTGATATCCCGTTGCGGGCTGAAGAACTTGTAATGCTGTCCGATTCTTTCACCAGGCTGTCGGGAAGTACCGGCCCTTTCTTCTTATTTACAGGATTTTGATCATCGGGGGTCATAAGTGAAGCATCATTCTCAATCACAGCGGGTTTCTGTTGTTTGGCCAATAACTGCAACTCAGCCGGAGAAACAAGATCGTTATACATTTGCACTTGCCCGATATACGGGTAATAAGTCATGGTATCGTCGTCGGGATACCAAAGGATATATGCATAAATAAAAACTGGGACGAGAACTATGAGTATGGCAATAAATAACCCTGTGTTGAGAGCGGCAGGATATTCTTTTCTCAGTTTGTAGGCACCATACTCTTTGTTACGATGTTCAAAGAGTACTTCCAGGTATTCGCTGTATTTTCTTCTGATAAGTGAGAGCATCCGGAAGTAAATGGTTTCAGTTCTGACTGGCCGAGACACGCATGTTTAACGCAATTAGAAACAGATAATTATAATACACTACGTTCAAAGCAGAACTTTTGTTACATGGTGCCTATTCTTACCTGGCTGTTATTTCATTATTATTAATATCCTGACGGCCATCGCGGCAAAGGTAATCAAAATAGGACAGTCAGTATTTGTTGAAGCAAGATGTAAAATTGTTGAAGCGTCAATTTGCATCGTGCTGCAAAAAGCAACGCTATCCTTTTAAGCTCACTTAATGAAAGGTTAAAGGTAGTTCGTCGACGATACTGCCTGTTTTATGAATGGCGCAATAGCGCGGTTATAAATACCATGAATATAAGCTATGGCCATGCCGTAGTTGGTGACTGGTATACCAGCATCTACAGCGGGTTTAAGACGATTGATGATTTGCTTCCGCGTAATCATGCAACCGCCACACTGTATTACCATAGCAAATCTTCTGATGTCGCGGGGTAATATATTGAGGCCTGCAACGACTTCAAATTCAAGTTTTTTACCGCTGAAATTCGACAACCAACGTGGAATCTTTACCCGGCCAATATCGTCGCAGGAAACATGGTGAGTGCACGACTCCAGGATAAGAATACGATCTCTGTCCTTGAGGTTGGAAAGATGAGGTGTCCCCAGCAAGTAGTTTTGGAAATCACCTTTCTGGCGTGCCAGCAATATACTGAAACTGGTAAGTGGAATATCCTTTGGTACAATAGCATCTGCTTTCAGAAAAACCTGGCTGTCGGTAATTACCAAAGCCGGTTTCGGGCTCATGTGGCGGAAGTAGACATCGGCTTCGCGTTCTTTCACCACAACAGCTATTCCTTCGTTGTCCAGAATATCGCGGATAACCTGCACCTGTGGAAGTATAAGTCTGCCCTCTGGAGCTTCGATATCGACAGGGGTGATAAGCATCACGGAATCACCATACGAAATGAGATCGCCTACCAGCGAATGCGAGCGATAAGCCGACTCGGGAATATGCTGACGGATAAGTTCCAGCAGCCGATCGGTTTCAGGTTTGTATGCGGCACTGAAATCGATAACAGGAGCGCTGCTTCTGTCTTTTAGGAGTACAATCGTTTCTGTTCTTAGCGATTCGATATCCGATTTATTATGGACTATTATATAAGGAATGTCGTATTCTTCAAATCCGGCAATGAGTTCTTCTTCAAAAGAACCGAAAATATTGCCTGCCAGGACGAGCAATGCAAAATCCACTGTAGCAAGGATAGCCCGGGCGCGTGCCATGCGTTTTTCACCGAGTTCTCCTGTATCGTCAATCCCCGCAGTATCGATAAGCACTACTGCACCAATACCCGGTATTTCAATCGCTTTCTTCACAGGGTCGGTGGTGGTGCCGGCTACTTCTGATACAATTGCGATTTCCTGACCGGTAAGCGCATTTACCAGCGAACTTTTGCCGTTGTTACGCCTGCCGAATATTCCGATATATGATTTTGCCTGGTTGGCCATAACTTAGTTTTTCGATCGCCCGGATAACGGACAAGAGACAGTTGCAAAAGTACTAAAATAGAAACCACGTCTTATGCTTCATCAAACGGCAACTTCCCCTGTTGCCAAATCAATTGCGATTTTAACTGTGCAACTTCCCTGGTCAGGGTTTCAATAGAACTGACAATCTCGTTTTTTTGCAGATTTGGCGGAGGCAGTTCGGCGCTGATGTAGTGTACGAACTTCCATATTTCCCTCACGTCCTTCACGTTAATATCGTAAGGTTCGTAAGATGGGTTGAGCGATAACAACCTGAAGATTCCGTCAGGTCCCATTTCATTCCCGATTACTTTGAAGATGATACCATCGTCGAGGGTAAGAATAATGTGGGCCTGTCCTTCGCGGATGAGATTCCAGTTTTGCACAAACTCGCCTGTTACCCATGAGCCGTCGGGGATAGGCTGCATGGAATCGCCTGTAATCTGAAATGTACGGTATTTGCGTTCGCGCGAAAGGAAAGGCATCTGGAAGGTTGGCAGTACAGAGATATATTCCGGATCGGCAAAACCGGTGCGGTATCCTGCACTCGCTTTATGGTTTACCAATTCGATGTTTTCGACATTTTTACTATCCACGGTAGTGGTAAGTACACGCAGTGTGCTTCCCGACAGGAATATGTCGTAACCTCGTTCGAGCTGCCTGAGTTCGCTTTCTTTTAGTTTCGACAGATCGGCTTTCAAAAGTGTGTCAACAGCTACATTAAAATAGGCTGCAATGGCAAG
>DASVHX010000435.1:0-7144 GCA_036382355.1 Bacteroidales bacterium | reverse complement strand
TAGTTTGCGTGGAACGATAGTTTTGTTCCAGTTTAAAAAGCCGGTAGTCGGGATAGTCGATCTTGAAATTAAGGATATTCTGAATATTTGCACCACGAAAGGCATAAATACTCTGCGCATCATCGCCAACCACGCATATATTCTCGAACCTTGCGGCAAGCTTTTTAATAATAAGGTATTGGGCATAATTTGTATCCTGGTATTCATCAACCAGGATGTATTGGAATTTTTGCTGGTATTTGTACAATGCTTCGGGAAAATCGCGCAGAAGCACATTGGTATTGAACAGCAGATCGTCAAAATCCATGGCTGACGCTTTAAAACAGCGGCTCTTATAGATTGTATAAATCTGGCCAATCAGTGGTCGTCCGGCGGTTTTATCCTGGTTTTGAATTTCGGTGTCGTTATTGTATTCAGCAGCAGATATCAGGTTCGATTTGGCCGACGAAATGCGGGAGTAAACCATATTCACCGGGTATTGTTTTGGATCCAGGTCCTGCTCCTTCAATATGGCACGCAGCAGACTCTTGGTGTCGTCAGTATCATATATGGTAAAGTTTTGCGGGTATCCGAGCAGATTACCATCCATTCTCAATATCCGGGCGAACACCGAGTGAAAGGTTCCCATCCATACATTGCGTGCATCGTTACCAACCAATTTGGTAATGCGCTCTTTCATTTCGCGGGCAGCCTTATTCGTAAAAGTTAATGCCAGTATGTTGAACGGATCTACGCCGAGTTTGAGCAGGTTTGCCACACGGTAAGTGAGTACACGTGTCTTTCCCGAACCAGCTCCGGCTATCACCATTACCGGCCCTTTGTGTAACTCTACGGCTTGTCGTTGTTCCTGATTCAGGTCGTTTAATATATCGATCACACTTATGCTGTTTTTGGATGACAAAAGTACGATTTGTAAGGAAGTCATTTTTTTATTGTTCAGAAATATATCATTTGAAGCTCATAATCACCTGGTAAAAGGCTGAAATGCTGCAAAGTGTATGTCTGTTTCTTTGCTGACAGGAATATTTGAAATAAAACATCAAAAAAAAGCAATGCTTTCTTTGTTCGACGGAAATTTATTTTACCTTTGCACCCTCGAAAATTGGTTATTCGCTTTTTATTGGATACCAGTTATTTAGAGAAACGGGACTGATCAAGTCCGGGAAACCTGATAATGCATGACAAACTATAGGTTTCCGTTTACATCCTGGGGCATACATGTGTCGCTTTTATATTACAGGTTGTGATGGAATGTCTGCCTTTCGAGTGCTTTCCTGAAGTAAATCAATCCTAATTAGTAAAAGTTAATAAACGGTGGATCATTTTTTATCCGGTCCGCTTGGTTGTTATCAAATAAATAATACCTTTGCAGCCCCTAAAAAATGGGGTAGTGAACGATAAAAATTAAAAACAAATTTTCCAGTATGCCTACAATATCGCAATTGGTTCGTAAAGGTCGTAAGAAATTGACCGATAAAAGCAAATCGCCGGCACTTGATTCCTGTCCGCAAAGGAGAGGTGTTTGTGTGAGGGTTTATACTACCACGCCTAAGAAGCCGAATTCCGCCATGCGTAAAGTGGCCAGGGTTCGTTTAACAAACGGTAAGGAAGTAAATGCTTACATTCCTGGTGAAGGCCATAACCTTCAGGAACACTCCATTGTAATGATTCGCGGCGGCAGGGTTAAGGATTTACCCGGTGTTAGGTATCATATCATTCGAGGTGCTTTGGATACTTCCGGAGTAGAAGGTCGTAATCAGCGGCGTTCGAAATACGGAACAAAGCGCCCAAAAGTTAAAGGAGCAGTAAAAGCAAAGAAATAGTATTTTATAAAAGTACCGTCATCGTTTAAGTTATTTTACAATGAGGAAATCAAAACCAAAAAAGAGAATTATTCTACCCGATCCAAAGTTCAACGATATCCTGGTAACCAAGTTCGTTAACAACTTAATGGAACAGGGAAAGAAGAACATTTCTTACGAGATCTTTTACGATGCCATTGCACTTGTAACAGAGCGAACTAAAGAGGATGGTTTGGAAGTTTGGAAAAAAGCGTTAGCCAATGTAACACCTGCTGTAGAAGTTCGCAGCAGGCGTATCGGTGGAGCAACATTCCAGATTCCTTCGGAAATCCGTCCGGGCAGGAAAATGTCCATCGGCATGAGAAACCTGATTAATTATGCACGCAAGCGTCATGAAAAATCAATGGCTCATAAACTTGCCGGCGAAATACAGGCTGCTTATAAAGAAGAAGGTTCCGCATTTAAGAAAAAAGAAGACACACACCGTATGGCTGAAGCTAACAAAGCTTTTTCTCATTTCAGGTTCTAAATTATAGAATAATAATTATTAAGCCGGTAAGGATCCATAAATGGCATCAGATAAATTAAAATATACGCGCAACATAGGCATAATGGCCCATATCGACGCTGGTAAAACTACCACGACGGAGCGTATATTGTATTATACCGGCACAAACTATAAATTGGGCGAAGTACACGACGGTACTGCTACCATGGATTGGATGATCCAGGAACAGGAACGTGGTATTACGATTACCTCTGCAGCTACCACTGTTTTCTGGGACTTTCACGATCAGAAATACAGGCTCAATATTATAGATACTCCCGGTCACGTTGATTTTACAGTTGAAGTAGAACGTTCGTTGCGTGTTCTGGATGGAGCCGTTGCTGTTTTTTGCGCCGTTGGTGGTGTGGAACCGCAATCGGAAACCGTTTGGAAACAGGCTGATAAATATAAAGTTCCCAGGATTTGTTTCATTAACAAAATGGACAGGGCTGGTGCTGATTTCTTCAGTGTTATTGATGAGATAAAAGAGAAATTAGGAGCTAATCCTATTCCAATTCAGATACCGATTGGTTCTGAAGATAATTTCAGTGGCGTTGTCGATCTTATTTCGAATAAGGCATTCCAATGGGACGATAAGTCGCAGGGTATGAATTTTGTGGAAGGTCCGATTCCGGAAAATATGGTTGAGGTTGTGGAAGAATACCGCACAATGCTTATCGAAGGTGTGGCTGAAGAAGATGATGTTTTGCTTGAAAGATATTTTATCGATCACAATTCGATTTCGGAAGAGGAGATGCGCCATTTTATCCGCAAGGCAACAATAGAAATGCGTATTGTTCCTGTTGTTTGCGGAAGTGCTTTTAAAAATAAAGGTGTTCAGCAATTACTTGATGCAGTCGTTTCATTTCTGCCTAATCCTTACGAACTACCTCCGGTTATTGGTATAAATCCTGATACAGACGAAGAAGAAGTGCGCAGCCCCAATGCTGAAGAGCCTTTTGCAGCTGTTGCTTTCAAAATAGCTACTGACCCCTTCGTTGGCCGTATAGCATTTTTCCGTGTTTATTCAGGTGTACTGCAGGCCGGAAGTTATGTATTGAATACTACTACAAATAAGAAAGAACGCATCTCGCGCATCATGCAGATGCATGCAAATAAACAAAATCCTATTGCTTTCATCGAAGCAGGTGATATCGGAGCTGCTGTGGGATTCAAATCTATCCGCACCGGCGATACTTTGTGTGATGAAAAACATCCTATAATTCTTGAATCCATTAAATTCCCGGAACCTGTTATCTCTATTGCCATAGAGCCTAAAGTTCAGGACGATGTGGATAAACTTGATATTGCACTTGGTAAACTTGCTGAAGAGGATCCCACATTCAAAATCAGAACCGATCAGGATAGCGGACAAACCATTATCAGTGGCATGGGTGAGTTACACCTCGACATCCTGGTCGACCGCTTGCGCAGGGAATTCAAGATTGATGTGAACCAGGGTGCTCCCCAGGTTGCTTACAAAGAAGCTGTTGTTTCTTCAGTTACACATCGCGAGGTATACAAAAAACAGTCCGGTGGAAGAGGTAAATTTGCTGATATCCAGTTCGAAATCGGTCCTGCCGACGAAGGAGTTGTTGGTCTGCAATTCATCAACGATGTTAAAGGTGGAAATATTCCCAAAGAATTTATACCGGCTATTGAAAAAGGCTTTAAAGCTGCGATGGTAAACGGAGTTCTGGCCGGATACGCACTCGAAAGTCTCAAAGTTAGATTGTTCGACGGTTCCTATCATAATGTGGATAGCGATGCATTGTCATTCGAAATTTGCGCAAAGATTGCCTTCAGGGAATCCTTAAGAAAAGCTAAGAATGTACTGCTCGAGCCTATCATGAAAATCGAGATTGTTTGCCCTGATAATTATGTTGGAGATGTTACCGGCGATTTGAATAAACGCCGTGCCACACTCGAAGGGATTGATGCCAAGGTAAAATATCAGATAATTAAAGCATTTGTTCCCCTTTCAGAAATGTTCGGATACGTAACAACCCTGCGCACTGTTACTTCAGGTCGAGGTACATCAAGCATGGAGTTCTCGCACTACGATACCACGCCAAGGATCATAGCAGAAGAAGTAATAGCCAAGGTTAAGGGAAGCATAGTATAATCGTAATCTAATTACACAACCATAAAAACAACGTAACGTGAATCAGAGGATTAGAATTAAGTTAAAATCGTACGATTACAACCTGGTTGATAAATCGGCTGAGAAGATCGTGAAGACTGTAAAATCAACCGGCGCCATTGTTAACGGACCGATTCCTTTGCCTACGGACAAAAAGATTTATACCGTTTTGCGCTCAACTTTTGTACATAAAAAAGCGCGTGAGCAATTTCAATTATGTTCTTACAAGCGCCTTCTTGATATCTACAGTTCGACTGCAAAAACAATTGATGCCTTGATGAAACTTGAACTTCCAAGTGGTGTCGAAGTAGAAATCAAGATTTGATGCCTTTAGCAGTTTAACCTGGTTACATACCAGCATGATTACATCAAATAACATTTAACATTAGGATATAATGTCAGGAATAATTGGAAAAAAGATAGGGATGACCAGCATTTACGATGCAAATGGAAAAAATATGCCTTGTACCGTGATAGAAGCGGGCCCTTGCGTAGTAACCCAGGTCAAAACAATGGAAAATGACGGTTACGAAGCTATACAGGTGTCTTTTGATGATAAGAAAGAAAAGCATACATCAAAAGCAATGCAAGGCCACTTTGCTAAAGCAGGCGTGACTCCAAAGAAAGTACTAGCTGAGTTTACACGTTTTGAAGTCGATCATCAGAAGACATTTGGCGATATCCTCAAGGTAGATATTTTTATCGAAGGTGAGTATATCGATGTTGTTGGAATCGCAAAAGGAAAAGGTTTTCAGGGCGTAGTTCGCCGCCACGGTTTTGCCGGAGTTGGTGGAGCAACACACGGACAGCATAACCGATTGCGAGCTCCGGGATCTTTAGGTGCATCATCATATCCTTCACGTGTATTCAAAGGTATGAAAATGGGTGGCCGCATGGGAGGTAACAGGGTTAAAATTATCAACCTTCAGATATTAAAGATCGTTCCCGAGAAAAATCTTATTATAGTTAAAGGGGCTGTACCTGGCTCTAAAGGATCATACGTAATAGTAGAAAGATGGAGTTAGTAGTATATAACATAAAAGGCGAGCAAACCGCCCGCAAGGTGACGCTGAACGAAGGCATCTTCAATGTTGAACCCAACGATCATGCCATTTACCTCGACACAAAGCAATACCTGGCCAATCAGCGGCAGGGAACCCATGATAGTTTGGAAAAATCCACGATATCAGGGAGCACCCGGAAACTGAAAAAACAAAAAGGTACTGGCGGAGCCCGCGGTGGCAGCATTAAGTCGCCGCTGTTACGCGGAGGAGCCAGAGTTTTTGGACCTCATCCCAGAGACTATAGTTTCAAATTAAATAAGAAACTTAAAAAGTTGGCCCGTATTTCGGCACTCAGTTACAAAGCTTTGGAAAATAATATCCTGGTTCTGGAAGATTTCAAATTCGAAACACCAAAAACCAAACAATTTATTGAACTGCTTTCAAACCTGAAGCTTAACGGAAAGAAGACTCTCATGGTTTTGGCTGATGTAGATAAAATAATTGTTCTTTCGTCACGTAACCTTAGCGATGCAAAAATTATCAGGGCCTGTGATCTTAATACATATGATATCCTTCGTGCATCGAACCTTATCATTCTCGAGAGCTCGCTTACCGAAATTGAAAAAACATTATCGAATTAATACTTTAACCATTCCGGAGACGGATATATAAAAACGCAACCGATGGGAATTATAGTAAAGCCGATCATTACGGAGAAGATGACCGCCCAGGGTGAAAAGATGAACCGATATGGTTTTATCGTACACAAAAAGGCTAACAAACTCCAGATTAAACAGGCAATTGAGGAAATTTACGGTGTTGATGTCAAAAACGTAAACACAATGGTATATGCAGGGAAAGTAAAGTCCCGCAACACCAAGGGAGGTATTGTTACCGGAAAGACTAACTCAATCAAAAAGGCTATCATCACTATAGCCGAAGGTGAAACAATTGATTTTTACAGCAATATTTAAACGATAATGGCTTTAAAGAAATTCAAACCAACAACACCTGGTCAGCGCTTCAAAGTTATCAGCGCTTTTGACGAAATTACCACCGATACTCCCGAAAAGAGCTTGTTGGAGACTCAAACCAGGTCGGGTGGCAGAAACAGCGAAGGTAAGATGACCATGCGTTACATGGGTGGTGGTCACAAGCATCAATACCGTGTTATCGATTTCAAACGCGATAAAGAAGGTATTCCTGCTAAGGTTAATACGATCGAATATGATCCGAACCGTACGGCACGCATTGCACTCTTGTTTTACGCTGATGGCGAAAAACGTTACATCATTGCACCTCACGGTCTAAAAGTTGGCATGGATATCCTTTCAGGAAAAGGTGTTTCTCCTGATGTCGGAAACTCATTATACCTGAGTGAAATTCCTTTCGGAACTGTAATTCATAATATTGAATTACGCCCGGGACAAGGTGCTAAAATGGCACGAAGTGCAGGATCATCGGCTCAACTTATGTCCCGAGATGGAAAATTTGCAGTCATCAAATTGCCTTCAGGTGAAACCCGTATGATATTGCAGACTTGCAAAGCTACTATCGGAATGGTTTCCAATGGCGATCACAGTCTCGAATCATCAGGAAAAGCCGGTCGTAACCGTTGGTTAGGCAGAAGGCCACGCGTAAGGGGTGT
>DASVHX010000434.1:0-8791 GCA_036382355.1 Bacteroidales bacterium | reverse complement strand
AATTTATCAATCGAGAATAATTTATTTTATAACAATGATTCTGCGAATAGAGCAGATTTTGGCACGCTTACTATAGCTAATAAAACAGCGAAAAATAATAAAATTGGCAATCCTCTGTTTGTTTCTTCTCCGGGCTTTCATTTAAAAGCAGGTTCTCCAGCTATTGATGCAGGAATTGATGTTGGCTTACCTTATAAGGGTTCAGCTCCAGATATGGGTGCATTTGAATCTAAGTAATGCCAATCAAACACATTCCATACTAAATCAAGATTTTCAACTGTATAAAACAAAGCTGCATAATTGCTGTTATACTCCTTCTATTAAGTTAAAAACAGCTTTCTTCCAGTTAATATATTTTCATTAAACCCCTAACATTAGCAGTATGAAAATAACAGATTTCACCCAGCATCCGGATGTGTTGAAAATCATCGACGGGATGAAAACAGACAAGGTTGATCAAAAGCAATTCTCTGATGTTCTGGACGGTTCAGGCAGCCAGTACATTGAACTAGTTCAGGAAGGCGGTGGTGTATTGGGTGTTGCACTCATCGGTTATACCTATGTGCTCGAACAGATGGGCATACGCTTCTTCAGCCTGGCCGGCACTTCGGCAGGTTCCATCAATGCAATGCTGCTGGCAGGTTTGGGAGATGTATCGAAGCCAAAATCCGATAAAGTGATTGAGGCTATGGTCAATAAAAACCTTTATGATTTTGTGGATGGCGACGCCGATTCGAAGCGTTTTATCGAAGCATTGGTTAAAAAGGAAAAACGCCTTAAACTCGTCTTGAAAGGCTGGCAGGTAATCGATGAGATATACGACGATCTCGGCCTCAACCCTGGTGGCGACTTTTTGCACTGGCTCACTAAATATCTTAACGATAATGGTATTACCGACCTTGCAAGCCTCCGCGAACAATTCGGGAAAATACCCGACGACCTAAAGATCCGCGATGGCGTTAATAAAACCCTCGACGGGTTAAATCCACGCCTGGCCATTATCACAGCCGATCTTACTACAGAAACCAAGGTTGAATTCCCACGCATGGCATCGCTGTATTGGGCCAATCCTGAACAGGAAAACCCTGCTATTTATGTGCGGGCATCCATGTCCATACCTTACTTCTTCAGCCCTGTGATTATTGCCAATATTCCGCAAGGCGCAGAAGCTAAACAGAATTGGGACGATATGGTAAGTTATACCGGTGATGTGCCTGGAACCTGCACCTTTGTAGATGGTGGCATTTTGTCCAATTTCCCTATCGATGTTTTTCATAAGGTGAACAGCGTTCCCCGCCTGCCCACTTTCGGCATACGATTGGGCGACGATCGAAACGAGGCCAATACGGTATCGAATCCGCTAAATCTTTTCGGAGCAATGTTCAATTCGCTGAGACACCTGCACGATTATGATTTCATCCTTAAAAATCCTGATTACCGGATGCTTATCGGAAAGATTGATATAGGTGATCACGACTGGTTAAACTTCGGGATTGATGATGCCGCGAAACTTGATCTCTTCCTCCGGGGCGCCCAGGCCGCCGATAAATTCCTACGCGGCTTTGACTGGATGGCATACAAGAAGATAAGAGAACAGATATTTATTCCGGATGCAGTTGAAAATCCAATTGCCTGATTTAAAATCTTCCAGGTTTCAAAAAGCTTGTAAGTTTATCAATCCTCGCGAGGACACATCTACACGTAAAAAAGCAGCAAAGTCTTAAACCCTGCTGCTCTGGAGCGGAAAATGGGATTCGAACCCACGACCCTCAGCTTGGGAAGCTGATGCTCTACCAACTGAGCTACTTCCGCGTATTCTATAAGCTACACTTTCACTTCATAAAACTTACGCAAAACTAATTCAAAAATAGCAAAATACCCAATACCGATAGAAAAAGTTCGAAATACGCGATATTGGTATTTATCGTTTGACCAATCACCGATTTATCACCAATAATAATTATCGCTGCATTCATTATGGTATTATTATGCCGGGAATAATGTTTATTCCCCAATTATTTTTGCATACGATAAGTTTACCTGTTAAGTAACCTACCAAAGCACCTGTGAGCACATCGCTTGCCCAGTGTGCGTTGTCGTGTATCCGCGACAATCCGGCACAAGTAGCAAGCGAATATGAAACAACAGGAACCCAAATGGTTTCCTTATATTCTTCTGCTATTACCGTCGCAATGGAGAATGCAGTTGTTGTATGTCCTGAAAAGAACGACCTGTTAGGATTACCCTTAAACCATTTATTGGCATCGGGAGTATCTACCAATGGACCTTGACGGGAAAAGGCAAACTTGCCAACTTGTGTAAAACTACCAGCGATGATAAACGATTTCACACAATTCATCGCAACTTTTTTACTCTTCTGATTATTCCATAGCACACCTTGTGTATAGAATGAAGCTATAACTATCAAAGGATAAATGCCACCTCCCATAGGTTCAAAAACATATTTTGATACATTATTGGCAAACGGAGTTCTCTGCTTTTGCGAAAACAATTGAATCTTCTCATCATACTGAGAAATAAGCATGTACATTGTCCCGGCATATACACCCGCACCTACAATTTTTTTTACCGAAGGTTTAAAAGGAGAAGTTAGTATATCGCGATAATCTTTTAAATAAGATTTCATATAATACTTGTCAACACGCGCTTTTGAAATAGCAGAATCGGAATTTGGCTGACAAAAACCATTTATGCTTAACAGAAAGAATAAGCCGGCATATAGTCTGTTCATGCGTTAATTCTTTAATTTGCTAATCCATGATAAAGGAACAAAATAAACAAATCAGATGTAAAGATTAAAAAAATCCGGGCCAAACTTTAGGTCGGATCCGGACTTTACATTATCACTAAATTTAAAAAACTTATGCGCCCAGCGTGGCTATCATCACAGCTTTAATGGTATGCAGCCGGTTTTCAGCCTCATCGAAAACAATCGACCTGGGCGATTCGAATACTTCATCAGTCACTTCAAGGCCATCCATTCCATATTTCTGGAAGATATCCTCCCCCATCGTTGTTTCGCGGTTGTGGAATGCAGGCAGGCAATGCAGGAATTTCACCTTTGGGTTGCCGGTTTTCTTCACCACTTCCGCATTTATCTGGTAAGGTTTCAGCAATTTGATGCGCTCTGCCCAAACATCGGCAGGTTCTCCCATGCTAACCCACACATCAGTGTAAAGGAAATCAACGCCTTTAACGCCTTCGGCTACATTTTCGGTAAGGTTAATCTTAGCGCCGGTTTCTTTGGCAATTTCCAGACATGTCTTTACCAGTGTCTCATCCGGCCAGCAAGCTCTTGGAGCCGCAGCGCGGAAATCCATGCCCATCTTTGCAGCACCGACCATTAGCGAATTCCCCATATTGTTACGTGCATCGCCCAGGTAGCAAAACGAAACCTGGTTAAGTGGTTTGTCCGAATGTTCGCTCATGGTGAGGAAATCGGCAAGGATCTGCGTAGGATGAAATTCAGTGGTGAGGCCATTCCATACAGGAACGCCTGCATATTTCCCTAGTTCTTCCACAATGTGCTGGCCATATCCGCGGTATTCGATACCATCATACATGCGGCCTAGCACACGGGCGGTATCCTTCATGGATTCCTTTTTGCCCATTTGCGATCCCGAAGGCCCAAGATAGGTAACATGCGCTCCCTGATCCAAAGCTGCTACTTCGAAAGCGCAACGTGTGCGGGTGGAATCCTTCTCGAAAAGGAGAACGATATTTTTTCCTTTGAGTTTCTGCTGCTCTGTGCCCGCATATTTGGCTTGTTTCAGCCTGGCCGAGAGATCGAGCAGATGCCGGATTTCCTGTGGCGTAAAATCAAGTAGTTTTAAAAAATTCCGGTTTCTTAAGTTAAATGACATGGTGATTAAGTTTAGTATGTTTATATATTTTAAAATACGTTGAAATTCGTTGAAATAGGCTACGCAGTTTGATTTTTGGCTTTTCGAACCCTCAGACGTTCAAACTTTCTTATACAATTGAAACCCGAGTTCCCCCATTATCTACACCCAACCGTTCGGCACTGGTGATAATGGCATCTTTACCTGTATGCTTAACGAAATGAACGGCAGCACGTACTTTGGGTGCCATGCTTCCCTCGGCAAAATGCCCATCGGCAATATATTGCTTGGCCTGTTTCACATTCATGCGGTCGATGGTTTTCTCCTGGGGAGTGTTGAAATTGATGCAGACCTTTGGCACATCGGTAAGTATAAAAAGTTTGTCGGCATTGATGTTGCCGGCTAATAAGGCCGAAGCCAAGTCTTTATCTATTACGGCATCAATACCCTGGAGTTTGTTTTCGGAAGCAAAGAAGGTGGGTATACCACCACCACCAACAGCTATAACAATCTGGCCGTCGCGGCAGAGTTTTTCGATTGACTTCTGGTTGGAAATTACCAGGGGTTTGGGCGAAGCAACAACTTTGCGCCAGCCACGGCCACGTGGATCTTCTTTATAGATAGCCGCAGTCCCTGCAGCCAGGCGATCAGCCTCTTCTTTTGAATAGAACGGACCAATAGGCTTGGTAGGGTTTTCAAAGGCAGGATCATCGCGATCTACCAGCACCTGCGTTATGATGGTAATAATATCGCGATCAAGGTCATGGGAGCGTAATACATTGCGTAATTGCTGTTCTATCATGTAACCGATAAAGCCTTGTGAATAGGCCACGCTGATATCCATCGGCATGTCGGGCAAACCATAAATCTGATTTCCTGCAGCATTGGCCAGGATGATATTGCCAACCTGAGGACCATTGCCATGCGTAATAACGATGTTGTAGTCGCGGTTTATAAGTTCGAGCAAACGCTCGCTGGCGTAATAAGCATTAGCTTCCTGTTCGTCGATGGTACCGTCCTGATCGCCACGAAGCAGGGCATTGCCGCCAAATGCTACGACTGCAAGTTTCTTCATATATAATAAGACTTTCTGTATTTTCGTGCAAAAGTAAACATATTCATGTAAATACCAAGTAGGTTGGATTGTGGGTGGTTATGTGTGAAGATGAGAAGTGAGAAGGTGAGAATTCCCCAATTTCCCATTTTCCCAATTTCCCATTTATAAATAAAGCAGAATCCAATTATCTTTGCGGCATGCAGCAACAACGAAAGGCTTATCTGTATGCTTTAGCCGCCATCTTTTTCTGGGCTACGATAGGGTCTGCATTCAAACTCTCGCTCAGGCATATGAATTTTGTGCAGTTGCTTTTCTATGCAACCTTGATATCACTTTGTGTTATCGGAACTGTATTGGTACTTCAGCATAAAGTTAGTTTGCTACAGTCTCTTTCGATAAAGGATGTGGCGCATTCGGCTTTGCTTGGGCTATTCAATCCTTTCCTGTATTACATGGTGCTGCTTAAAGCATATTCGATCCTACAGGCTCAGGAAGCTGTGGCGCTCAATTATATCTGGCCGGTGATGCTGGTATTGCTCTCGATACCCATGCTCGGGCAGCCTATCAGCCTGAAAAGTGTGCTTGCCATTTGCATCAGCTTCATGGGTACTTTTATCATTGCCACAGGTGGTCGTATCCACGATTTCAGGTTTACCAATCCGTTTGGAGTATCACTCGCGCTTGGCAGCGCCATTTTCTGGGCTTTCTTCTGGATACTTAATGTTAAAGACAAGCGCGACGAAGTGAGTAAACTCTTCATGAACTTTGTTTTCGGTTTTATCTACATCCTGATATACAGCCTGGCTACCGATAACTTTATCGTTCCTGATACAAAAGGACTGCTTGGTGTAACTTATATTGGATTCTTCGAAATGGGCATCACCTTCATCTTTTGGTTGAAGGCATTGCAGCTTTCTGCAACTACAGCCAAAGTTACCAACCTTATTTACATTGCCCCTTTTCTTTCCCTGCTTATCGTTTCCATAGTTGTTGGCGAAAAGATCATGATTTCTACGATTGTAGGATTGGTTTTTATTGTGAGTGGTATCGTGATGCAACAATATAGTAGGCGCTAGTTGCGACTTCTTTTCATGTAAAACTGAAGAGCCAGGATACTGATATTCTTTTATCTCAATTAATATTTAAGCTATTCTTAAAGGATATTAATGCATTACGTAGTAGAATAGTCAGAACCACAGACATTAGTCCACCCGGAATAGGAAGAATGGCACCGGCGATATTTGTAACCGAATCAACATTAACACCTCCCCTGATAATTGGCACTAATCTGTTGGGGTCATTTTTACTGGGGATTTCCTTCACTAAATTGGAATAAATATCAATTATACAAACCCCGGGTTTCAGCCATTCTGCCTGTATATATTCGGGTGTCCTGGTTACAACAGCTAAAATGTCAGCTCGTTTACAATATTCAATCAGATTCTTAGAGTTTTTATTGATGATAGTTACTGCACAATCATGCGGTATTACTTTAGAAGCAGCGCTTTTTACAACCATGTTTGTCAAAGAGTTTGAAATGAATTCGTCGTCTAAAACAAAAACCCACTCCTGATCAATCTTAAACTGCAATCCGGCTTCTTTAAACAATTCAGATAAGGCCGTTGGTAAGCACATCGGATATTTACTTGTTTGAATATCCGGTATCAAAGTGCTCAACATATTTTGCGGATGAAATCCTTCTACTTCTTTATCCGGATTAATTTTATTTATAATCCGGATTGGATTTAAATGTTCAGGTAAAGGCTGCAGAATAACAATAGCATGTATATCATCATTTTGATTTAATTTTTCAATCAAATCAAATAGTTCTTCTTCGGTCGTGTTATCAGCTTTGATTTCTGTCAATACATTAAATCCTGCTGCTTCCGCCAATTGAACATGATAAGGAATATTATATTTCGACAATGGGACACATGAAAATCCAATGAATGCAATTCCGGGTGCTTTATGAAACTTTGCCAGAAGTCCTGCAATTTCATCTTTTACTTCCTTGAAGATTCTTTCTTTGATTGAATCTCCTTTAATGATTTTTGTTTCCATAATACCGACTTTAATGATACCTGATTTTAACAAAATACCAATTATCGATTTCATTTAGGCATACAGCTTAATCTTTCATTTAACCGGGCATTAGTTGCCACTTCATTATAAACTGTAATATACAACTTTTTAGATATGAATCTACCCAATTGGCAAAATATTTTGTGACCCAAAATTTTCCAGGTTGATAAAATGCCTGAAATTTTCAGCCTTGTCGTTAAGTGTATATTTACGAAGGTCGGGCACGGATGATTCCTCGGTAATAAAGTCGATATGATTATAAAAGAAAGCCAGTAAAGGATCGGGGAGTGCCAGGACTGCCGCGCGATTGATATGTTCATGTCCGAATGTGCCCCACGAAAGCAAAATGGGAATCAGTAGTAAAAACCATAATTTCTGTATCTTTTGATTTGTTGCAATCTGTTTCTTTTCATTCCTGCGACTTTTATTTAGTGATACTTATAATTGGTTTTCCAATGCAAGCATTTGGAGCCATTATATTTAAGAATGATGCTATGGTTGCTGCTATATCTGTAATATAAACCGGTTCCGAAGTATAACCCGGCTTAATATTCCAACCGTACCAAAGTAAAGGAACATGCGTATCATAACTGTATGTAGTGCCATGTGATGTGCCCGTGCGTGGGAAATCATCAAGCCATTGCGGTTCGAGCAATAATGCAATGTCGCCCGAACGCTTGATGTAAAACCCATTTTGCATCAATTCCGCAGATTTATTTTTTAAAGATTCACCATTTAATTGATAAGAAGTATAAGCATTAGCCACTCCTTTAAATGTTATTGCAAAGGAAACAATGTCATCTTCAAGACTTTTACGATTTATATTTTTTTGCTTTATCAGCGGGAGGTTAAGATATATCTGATTATTTATGATGTAAGAAAACAAACTGGTGTCGTTATAAGTTTTGTTCAAATATATCTTCAAGGAATCGGAAAATATTTTAGAACTGAAATAACCGACATTCATTTTTAAATCCATTAATTCAGCAGGCACATAAGCAGCGGCATGGTCGGCGGTTAAAAAAAGAAGGAACCCGTCCTTGCCATAGCTTTTTTCGAGTGCGGCTATAATCTCTGCAATGTCACGGTCCAACCGCAAATAGGTATCTTCTATTTCAACAGACTGAGGCCCCATTTTATGACCAATATAGTCAGTTGAAGAAACGCTGATGGCTAATAAATCAGTATATTCACCTTTTCCTAAATTTTCAGATTTAAGTGCTGCCAATACAATATCTTTTACAATTGAATTTCCAAAAGGTGTTGAACGCAAAACTTCATAATCTGTTTTACTATACATGGCAGGTAGATTATGGGGGAAAACAGGTTTTGATTCTCCTTTGTAAAGTCCTTCGTACGGGTTATCATCATTAGCGCTTTCAGTATATTGCCCAATGGGTAACAATGTATTCCAGGGTTGAGATAAATATTTTTCAGGCAGATGCTGAGCATTGAAATCACTTACCCATCGCGGCAATTCCCTGGTGTAATAGGTTGAAGTAATAAAGTTGCCCGATTCGGAATCAAACCAATAGGATCCATTGGATAAATGTCCCCCTGGCAAAATAGCTGCCCTATCTTTTAATGAAATAGCAATAACCTTTGATTTCATATTGGAGTAAAGCCTTAATTCATCACCTATTGTTGATGAAAGCATATAATGCGGCGACATTTTACCTGCTTTTATTGATGTACTTCCAACCGTTTGCACTGAAAGATCATCTGTAACATATACTGTTTTCAATGAATCTCTTACAAACCAGTTATTACCAATAATACCATTAAATGA
>DASVHX010000433.1:0-2583 GCA_036382355.1 Bacteroidales bacterium | reverse complement strand
GTTAAACATCACCAATCCTTTAATACCTGTATTCGATAATTTTACCAATGTACCGGCCAGGCTCGAAAAATAGTAACCAACTTTGATTGAGACCGGAATTTTAACCTGGTTCAACACGGCTTTGGCTACATCAAAATAAACCATCTCATTTTCGGAAGAGCTTTTTTCTGTATTTGATGGTAAAATATAAATATTGAGTTCCAGGGCATCAGCCCCGGCGGCTTCTATACGGCGTGCAAAATAATGCCAGTCGTAAGCAGACACGCAATTGATGCTCGCGATAACAGGAATATCGGAAGCGTGTTTCGCATCTTCAATAAATTTAAGATAGCTGCTCAGGGTGTGCTCTTTGGCATAATCCGTAACATAATCAAGTGCCTGTGCATAATCGTACCCGCGGGTGGAAAGTACATCCTGATAGCCTTTTTGAAATGAATCCATGGATGCCCCACCACGATCGATAAATTTATCGATCTCATGCCTGATTTGCTCTTCAAAGATGGATTTAAGCACTACTGCACCAGCACCACTGTCAGAAGCCTGTTTTATTTCGGAAATTGTACTTGTTATCCCTGAACTTCCGATGATAACGGGATTCTTCAGTTTTAATCCCATGTAATTGGTTGAGAGATCGGCCATGAAGTTGAATATTAGGTGATGATTTGAGAATTTATATTGCAACCTGGTGAAAATGCGAAGTACTTTTTGCTTAGTTGCAGTAATACCGGCAGGAAGAGGTTTAAATTTGCGCAACCCCGAAGGGCTCAGTGAACTGAGCGAAGCGACCTCACGACCAGAGGGAGTAACAAAGCTAAATCTGTTCCGCTTCGGTAAAGCCTGACAAAGATACACAGGCAGGAACAAAATTATCCCTTAAAAACATATCTAATTTTATAAATTTTAAATTCCGGAACGAAACTATCCGGAAGTAACGAATTTTGAAGAAAGCTTTTATATTATCAGGTGACTGGTTGCAGATTTATTGCGACAATGTAAATCTGAGCGTTATACCTCCGTTTGTTTGAGAGGTATAGAATTGGTTCGAAACAAATGGATTTGTGATTGTTTTATCGAAGAAGAACCGGATGTTCAATTTCTGATTGATCACATAGTCTGCTGTTGTTTTAATCGAAATCTGGCGGTAGCCTGTAGATATCTGGTTGATGGCTTCATCTAACCGGCGCAGTACTGTCTTGTTATCCCTTAGTCCAAAATCCATTTTCAGCGTAAGATCACTCTTAAGTTGTTGTTTCTTTCCAGCTGTTCCCATGGAAGAGACCATCATTTTTACATCCTTAAAGCGGTATCCCAATCCGAATACAAATTCGCTGCTCGAAATTTCTGTTAGTTGGTTATTTGCAAAGCTCAAGGATACGTTACGCGCTTTCTTATATTCCAATTTTAACAACATGCTGTTAACCATGGTCACATCTATCCCGATAAACGGAACAAATTGCTCGCTGATCGACACAACGTCTATAAGGTTTTTAGTGATGAAATTACCAGACTGATCAAGCACCGACGGGTAATCTCCATCGCCATAGCCAGTATTTGAAGCATATGAGCCGATGGAATATGTTGAACGGTATGCATGGTTTATATTGATGCTGGAAAAATAAGATTTCAGCGATTTTATCTGCGACAGTCCATTGTATGTAATACGCCAGTTAGGGATCGGAATTTTTGGAAATGCATTCAAACTCTGGCTCTCGGGACTTCGCCCGCTATATGCTGCAAGGAATGCAGGTAGCAGTACATCAGGTGATGTAGGCCCATATCCAACCGGGAACTGCGTGGAATCAACTATTCCGGTGGAATTTGGATTATTGGCTGCAAGTCTGTTAGCAATCACAATTCGGTAAGCTTTCATTTTTTCGAACGTGGGATTGATATTATCCCCATTATCTTTCACAAAGGCTGTTTTCCAAATGATATAGGACATACTGAAACTTCCACGTTCCGTAACCCCGGTCGTATTAAAATCACCATTTGCATTGGCTTTAAAATATTCCTGGTGGCTGAAGGATTCAGTCCTGTCTGCAGAAAGTTCAATTTTTAGATTATGCAAAGGTTCGAGGTTTGCCTTTACAGTAAGGTTCTTAGTCTGCCGTGTAAGGTAAGCTGTATTGAGCAGCGTATCTTTTGAAAGCCAACCATTAGCAACTGCTTTATACCGGATATCGTCCTGACTTCCGAAGATGAACCCTAACCCAGGCGCATTCACCTGCCAGTTATTTCCCAGCACTCCAGATTCAGGTTTGAAGCCTGGCAAAAGTGTTCCATTGGTTTCACTATAGTTTATGCTTCCATCTTTAAAGGCCATAAACACGCCTGCCAGATTATTACCAATTATCCTCAGGTAGTCTTTCTTAGGTTTAACATCTGTTGTATCGGAGTTGGCATTAGTTTTGCCTGCCACTTGTTTTTTCTTGTCCACAACTTTAGGAGCTTCCTTTTTCATCCCAGGGCTGCCAGGCCTGTTTGGTCCTTCTGTTTTTGTAAGTGCCTGGTTCAATTTCCGGAGAAATCCAACTTTATTGTAAAGTGTTACCATGCGCACACCGCCATTAAGCTGAATAGTAT
>DASVHX010000432.1:0-2155 GCA_036382355.1 Bacteroidales bacterium | reverse complement strand
CAGTTTGGACAGGCATTGTCCAAATTTCAGATCATTGCCTTTAAACTTGCCGATATGGCAACCAAGATCGAATTAGCCCGCAACCTGCTTTACAAGGCATGCTGGCTTAAGGATAACCATTTACCTTTTGCCATGGAAGCGGCTATGTCCAAACTCTATTGTTCGGAAATTGCCAAAGAAGTTGCCGATGAAGCTGTCCAGATCCATGGCGGTTACGGCCTAATGAAGGATTATGATGTTGAACGTTTTTATCGCGACCAGCGATTACTGCAAATCGGGGAGGGGACATCGGAGATACAGCGGCTCGTTATTTCTAGGCATATTGGATGTTAAAAAATTATGAGGGGCGACATAGAGAGGGGCGATAAGCCGAAGGGCGAAAAAGAGAATCAGGAATACGGTTTTCTGTAACCGGGGATATTAGCTTTACGCTTGAAATTAACAAAAATCAATTCCAATGAACCATTATAAATCACCGTTTCTGCTGATCCTGATTTTGGCGGTACATCATTTTACTTTAGCCCAATCATCTTCTATTTCCACTTCCGACTCTACCATGTATGGCCAAAATGAGTTTGCAGGTAATTATGTAATCGTGAATGGTTTAAATATGTATTATGAGATTTATGGCCAGGGCGAACCTCTGCTTATGATACATGGTAACGGCGGATCGATCAATAGCTTTATGAATCAGATTCCATATTTTTCGAAAAGCTATAAGGTAATTGTTGCCGACAGCAGGGCGCAGGGAAAGTCGGAAGATTTACAGGATTCCCTGAGCTTCGAATTAATGGCTGATGATTTCAGCGCTTTACTGGACGTACTTCATATAGATTCGTGTTGCATCTTGGGGTGGAGCGATGGAGGAATAAATGGATTACTACTAGCCATCCGTCATCCGGATAAAGTGAAAAAACTTGCAATAACCGGAGCTAACCTGTGGCCCGACAGCACTGCTATAAGCGCTGCTGATTATAAGTGGGGATTGATTTTTTATGACACTTTAGTGAAAATGCCCCCAACACCGGATATCATCAAAATCCGGAAACTCGTAAAACTGGATACTTTTGAACCACACATCACACGGGAGCAATTACAGAAAATACAATGTCCTACTCTTGTTATCGGAGGCGACCACGATATCATCCTTACAGAACATACTATGTACATTGCAAAGTCGATCCCGAATGCGTATTTATGGATTCTACCAAATTCAAGTCACTCAACGTTAATTGATTACAAAGACCAATTCAACAAAACAGTGGATGATTTTTTTGGAGACAGGTTGAAGAAATAACACCTTGAAAAATGTATTATTTGAAATTGCTAAAAAAGAGAAGGCCTGAACCGCATAATATTGTACCTTCATATGCAAAATTTGGAATATGAATAAAGTAGTTAAAAATGCAGCCGAGGCTATCAACGGGATAGCCGACGGAATGACCTTGATGGTAGGAGGGTTCGGCTTATGCGGAATTCCGGAAAATTCCATTAAAGCATTGCTGGATAGCGGTGTTAGGAAGCTTACCTGCATTTCGAACAACGCCGGAGTAGATGATTTCGGGCTTGGCTTATTACTTAAAAACAGGCAGATTCATAAAATGATTTCATCCTATGTGGGAGAAAATGCCGAATTTGAGCGTCAGCTTCTCGCCGGAGAACTGGAAGTTGAACTTATCCCACAAGGTACTTTGGCCGAACGATGCCGGGCGGGTGGTGCCGGGATTCCTGCATTTTTTGTTCCCGCCGGCTACGGCACCGAAGTTGCAAGTGGAAAAGAGTGCCGGGACTTCAATGGAAAACTACATTTGCTTGAATCAGCATTAACCGCTGATTTTGCCATTGTCAAAGCCTGGAAAGGCGATACACAAGGCAACCTGATCTATCGATATACAGCAAATAATTTCAACCAGGCGATGGCCATGGCTGGGAAGATTACAATAGCCGAAGTAGAAGAACTTGTCCCGGCTGGCACGCTTGATCCCAACTTTATTCATACCCCTGGGATTTTTGTGCAACGCATATTCCAGGGAAACAATTATGAGAAACGAATTGAGAGGCTTACGATAAGATAGGAATTTGCGATTTCGGATGTCGGATATCGGTATGCGGATATCAGCATACGTTTAGGTCGATTAGAACTTGGAATTTCTGG
>DASVHX010000431.1:0-1510 GCA_036382355.1 Bacteroidales bacterium | reverse complement strand
AATGGAATAAATATCTACAATTTGAAGGGTTGGGATTATGCAGGAATGTGTGAAGTGTTGGAAGTTGCTATAAAAAATATTCGTGAAACACATACTCCTGCATTTTTTCATGTGGAAGAACTCACGCAGCCTCAGGGGCATTCCACATCAGGCAGCCAGGAGCGGTATAAAACCAATGAAAGGCTCAATTGGGAAAAACAGTGGGAGTGTAGAAAACAAATGCGGGAATGGATTATTGCCAACGCGCTGGCAGATGATAATGAACTGACAGAAATTGAAATTGCTGCCAAAGCACTTGTAAAGCAAAGCCGCCAAAATGCCTGGGAAAAATATAATACTCCAATCAGGAACCAGGTAAATGAGACTCTATCACAGCTTCAGCGCTTCGCAGAAAAACAACAAAATAAAACTGCGATTCAGAAACTGATAGATGAGCTTTCTGCCAATCGCGACCCTTTGCGACGTGATGTTATGAAAACTGTGTCAATGGCGATTGATCTTTCAGATGATGCATCAAATTCATCCTTGAAAAATTATTATGAAAAACTTGTAAAAGAAAACAGGCAAATCTTTAATTCACACCTTTATAATGAAGGCCCGAAATCGGCTTTAAAAGTTAATCCAATAAAACCTTATTACACAGAGGATGCGCAAGTAGTTAACGGTTACGAAATACTAAACAGGTATTTTGACGAACTCTTTGCAAGCAACAAAAAAGTGATTGCGTTTGGTGAAGATCTTGGCCATATTGGCGATGTGAACCAGGGATTTAGCGGCCTTCAGGAAAAATATGGGGAGGGGAGAATTTTTGATACCGGCATACGCGAACTTAGCATAGTTGGGGAAGGCATCGGTCTAGCATTACGAGGCTTGCGCCCAATTGCAGAAATTCAATATCTTGATTATTTGCTTTATGGTCTGCAACCTTTAAGTGATGATGTATGTACCACACATTTTCGTACCAATGGACAACAAAGTGTTCCGCTAATTCTTCGTACCCGTGGTCATCGCCTTGAAGGAATCTGGCATAGCGGTTCTCCAATGGGGATGATCATAAATGCACTTCGCGGTATGTATGTATGCGTGCCTAGAAATATGGTTCAGGCTGTGGGAATGTACAATACATTATTGCAAAGCAACGATCCTGCATTGATGATTGAATGTTTGAATGGTTATAGACTTAAGGAAAAGCTTCCTTCAAATTTAATCGCATATACTATACCGTTAGGTGTGCCGGAAGTGATAAAAGAAGGCCACGATATCACTATAGTTTCCTATGGATCTACATTACGAATTATACAGGAAGCTGCTGAAATTTTAGACGGAATAAAAATAAGTTGCGAAATCATAGATGTACAAACCCTTTTGCCATTTGATATTAATCATTTAATTCTTGATTCATTAAAGAAAACCAATAGAATTATTTTCGTAGATGAAGATGTTCCGTCAGGCGCTTCGGCATATATGTTTAATAAAGTAATGGAAGAGCAAGGTGGTTACAGGTGGCTCG
>DASVHX010000430.1:0-3844 GCA_036382355.1 Bacteroidales bacterium | reverse complement strand
ATATTTCATAATAAATACGTTATGTGGGATAAATGGTTCGATGCCTGCCGTGCCGGAAATAAAAATGCTGTGGTTTCTTTTAATGATGGGAGCTTTTGTACAAATAATACAAAACCAACAGTATCCATGTTAGATTACGTGAGCGGAGAAACAGAAGTATTAATCAATGGAAAAATAAGGCTCGGCAGAGACAGCCAATCGCAATTATTTATGCCAGAGCAAGCTTACGTTCCCGAAACTCAATGTCTGTACCATGCACTTGTGCCTATTGATGCACTTTGGGCACATGGCAGTGGCTGGCAAGGTTTTGTTAATGCACCGTTTAAAACCGAAGTGCCCAAAAATCTGGTGGAAATGGAACCACCTGTATATTCGGACAGCGATTTAATAAAATTTGTAAATGATTTTACAAAAGTAGGTGGGGCGGTAACTCTGAATGTAGGAATCTTCCAGGAAGGAAGGCTGGGTAAGGAGACAATAAAACAATTGGAAAAACTCAAAAAAGCAAGTAAAACAAATTAATAAGGAATATGCGAAAATTCTCTTTTACACTAATTTCAATTTGTTTGATTCTTGGTTTGCAAGCGCAAACTGTTGAAAATAAATCAGAAATAAAGGAATTGCAAATACGCAATGGATTACCATCTTTTTTCTACAAATTGCTACACAGCGATAGTGTTAAAATTGCCTATTTCGGTGGAAGTATTACCGATGCCGATTCTGGTTGGCGCGATCAGACTACGGATTGGCTCAAGGCAAAATACCCGAAATGTAACATTCGGCAAAAAAATGCTGCGCTTGGCGGTACCGGTTCCGATTTTGGCGCTTTCCGCACCGACAAAGACGTCATTTCTTTTATGCCCGATTTGGTCTTCGTTGAATTTGCAGTGAACGATTTTTCAGCGGCACCGGAGGTTATATCCAAATCGATGGAAGGAATTGTGCGGAAGATCAGAAAAGCATTGCCCACGTGCGAAATCTGTTTTGTTTACACCATTCATCACGACATGGAAAAATCGCTTGTTGAAGGTCGGCTGCCGGTTTCAGCCACCACCATGGAACAGGTTGCAGTGCATTATGGCATCACTTCCATCTTTTTGGCTGCCGAAATAATGAAAATTGCCAGGGCAGGCAATTTGGTTTGGAAAGGCAAAATTGAAGATAATCCCGGAAAATTTATTTTCTCACCAGACGGAGTTCATCCATACAGTCAAACGGGGCATAAGTTATATACAGAAGCAATAATCAGATGTTTCCAAAATATGGAATCAGTTTCAAAACTTCAGAAACACAGATTGCCGAAACCGATCAACAAAGACAATTACGAACAGGCGACCATGATTCCAATTTCTGAAGTAATTAAAAACGATCCCAATTGGGAATTTCTTCAAAAAGGCGATATCATTTTCGATAAGTTTTCGCATTTGTTACCTGTTCTGGCAAAGTCAAAAAACAGCAATGCCTCTTTCAGTTTAAAATTCAAAGGCTCAAAGATTGGCTTGCTTGACATTTTGGGACCTTCCTCCTGTTATCTGAATGTTTCTGTAAACGGATCGGCTCCTCAACTCTACAAAAGGTTTGATTCGTGGTGTACATGGTACCGTATCAATTATTTCACTGCAAATGAGGTAAGTAAAACAGGAGAATATTCCTGCACATTCAAGGTTTCAGATGAGAAATTTAATAAGCGGGAAGTATTACTTGCAAATCCTGATAACAAGAATGTTGAGTTAACTGACGAATATAAGCCATACAATTATTACGTGGGATATGTTTTGCTTATTGGAAAAATGATCAAATAGTCATCGCGACAAACATTCGTTTTAATATAAAATTTATTAGCAAAATGATAGATAAATATGCACAAAATGAAAAACAATCGAATCGTTTGAAATTTATTAATATAAATAAAACTTAAAACGATGAAAAAGAAAATTTTAATACTCATATTATCCATCACGCTTACAATTTCACTAAATGCTCAAAAACCCGGTTGGGCAGTGGTTCCTCCTATGGGTTGGAACAGTTGGAATAGCTACGGTGGCAATATAAACGAAAAGTTAATTATGGGAATGGCCGATGCTATGGTAAATAGCGGAATGAAAGATGCAGGTTACGAATATATTGTAATTGACGATTGCTGGCAACTTGGCAGAGCAAAAAATGTAATAAATATTACAGTTTCAGTTGGGCGTAATTCTCGCGGTGTAATTTTAGCGGATACAGTGAAGTTTCCCCATGGTATGAAATATATAGCAGATTATGTCCATTCTAAAGGTTTAAAATTTGGAATATACACTGTACCTGGTGAATCAAGCTGTGGCGGATTTACAGGCAGCAAAGGCTTTGAAGAGCTTGATGTAAATACATTTGCCGAATGGGGCGTTGATTTTATAAAACTCGACTGGTGCGGCTGTAGCGAGAGCGATACCGTAGTACTTCAACGTTGGAGGAAAATCTTAAACAATGCTTCGCGCCCTATTGTTCTAAGTGCAAGTGGTGCCAGTTTACAAACATCTATTGTCAAATATTCCGATATGTGGCGAACTGGCAGCGATATCCAGAAAATCTGGGCATCTGATCCTTACACCTTTAAAATTTTCCCGGGTATTGCCGATATTTTTAAACTTAACCTTTATTCGCCTGTTCATCAAACTGTTTCGGGATATAATGACCCGGATATGCTCCAGGTTGGCAATATGCCTGACGAGGACAGCAAAACGCACTTTAGTATGTGGTGTATGTTTGGCGCGCCCCTCATTGCCGGTAACGACCTTAGGAATATGACACCTGCCATTACAAAAATACTTACAAACCCCGAAGCAATTGCCATAGATCAGGACCCATCGGCAAATCAGGGAACCCTTGTAAAAGAATTTGCACCCGGTCTTGAACTATGGGCCAAAAACCTTTATAAATACAGCGACTATGCGGTTATTCTCTTAAATAAAGGCGAAATGCCAGCAAAAATGGTTTTTGATTACAAGGATTTAGGTTTAAAGAGTCCTGTCTTTTTGCGCGATATATGGGCGCACTCTGATTTGGGGCTGTTTTCAAAACCCTACGAAGTTGAGCTTCCTGTCCATGGCTGTGTAATGCTTAAAGTGGTTGCAAACGAATTTCCTGTAAAAATTGCAGCATATAAAATACCTGTTTTGCCTGTTGGTACACCCATCCAGGTAGAAGATAGCTTTTTTAGTTTCGAAGCAGCCAAAATCGATAAAACAATACCCGGTTATACCGGTAAAGGCTATTTGCAGGGTATAAACCACGAATGGTGTGTTTTCAGCCTGCGATTCCGATATGAGCTTGAAACACAAGGAAATTATAAAATTGATATTCGATACAACCTGCCAGGCAAAGAGGAGTTGAATTATACTCTTAATAATGTAAAGGTTACCTTTAAGCCGACTGGTAAAGAATGGAAAATAATTTCTGCAGATGTTAATCTGACAAAAGGATTCTGTGAGTTAATACTATCATCAAAATCATGTAAAGCAAACAATATTGCTATTGATGCTATCACTGTTACCCCAAAATAAAGCGAGAATATGAAAAAATCAATTATATGTCTTCTGATCCTATTTTCAGTAACATATAGTGCTGTCTGTCAGGAAGAATTGTTGCAGCAAAAAGCACATGATGCGCTTAAATTACTTCAGACAGTGAAGCCCGTTCCGGTAGTGCGCAACACAAACCCCGATGCACAATGGTTTCCCGAAGCTGGTTTTGGCTTGTTTATGCACTGGGGAATTCACAGTGTCGCTGCCATTGACCCTTCATGGACCATGATGAGAAATAAACCCTGGGGAGATGGTGATACATTGTATTTCTATCCTAATTA
>DASVHX010000429.1:0-3504 GCA_036382355.1 Bacteroidales bacterium | reverse complement strand
CAACGTACCTGATCCACCAGGGATCATTAGTAATTGCTGGACTCCGTCGGGAATGGAGGATATGGCATCGGCCTTTGAGTGGGCAATTGAAAAATCAGATGCAGATAAATCAGACACCTGGAAATTTTATTATGGGGCATGGATAGCAGGACGCGGAGACTCTGCAAAAGCAATCCGGGTTCTTTCTGAGAGTAATTTAGGCATTGCAAAGGCACTTCATGCCCGGTTGCTCCGGCTTACCGGAAATAACAAGGCAGCTGTAAAAGTGTATCATTCCATTCAGGAGCGCTGGCTGCAATTGCATCCGCAAGTGGTGGTTGAACGGGATAAGGCTTTGAGGAATCTCGGCAAAGAAACCCTGAAAGAGCGTGAAGCCTGGCTGAACCAGGTTGATGCGCTTCCGGATGAATGGATCGGTGAAAGGAGGGTTCAGTTGCTAATCGATAAAGGTGACATTGCAGGCGCAAAATCTCTATTATTGTCAATACATTTTCAAAAGGTTCATCAAACCTATACAAGAACCAATCTGTGGTTTCAGATTTGTGATCTGTTGAAAGAACCCCGTCTGCCTGTTCCTGATCAATTGGGCGAGGATCGTCTTGCCATTTTTGGAGCATACAGAGAGTATGAATGAGAAACAGCGATTTTTTTAATACAAATTTCTTACTTGTTCAACGAACCTCTGAATATTGAACAAATCAAACGATATAGAATGTATGGAAATTGAAATTTTAGCCACATATAAGGAGATAAGCCAAAGAGCAAGAGATATCATTATTCAGGAAATTAAAAAGAACAAAAAACTTTTACTTTGTGCAGCAACTGGTGGAAGCCCTACAAAAACGTATGAGCTGCTTGGCATAGAATATGAGAAACAACCTGGGCTTTTTTCTCATTTGCAGATTATCAAGCTCGATGAATGGGGTGGAATACCCATGAATCACTTAGCCACTTGTGAATCCTATTTGCAAACACATCTTATTCAAGCGCTTCAACTTTCAGCTTCCCGGTATATCAGTTTTAACAGTAATCCCCCAGATCCCATTCTGGAATGCGAAAAAATCCAGGAGAAACTCAACAAGGCGGGCCCAATCGATCTGTGTATTCTAGGGCTTGGAATGAATGGACATCTGGCACTTAACGAACCGGCCGATTTTTTGCATCCACATTGCCACATTGCCGAACTTTCTGCAATGTCGCTTGAGCATTCCATGATATCGGAAATGCAAATAAAACCGACTTATGGTTTAACACTTGGAATGGCGGATATATTGCATTCAAAAATGATAATTATTTTGATTAACGGGCATCAAAAGAGAAGTATCGTCAGCGAATTTTTGTCTAAAAAAATAACGAGTTCGGTGCCTGCATCCTTCCTGTGGTTACACCCAAATGTTATTTGCCTGATTGAAAAGGATGCAATCGCATAAATGTTAAATATGCAAATAACATAAGCAATCTGTTGCATCTGGATGAAGGATTCAGTACTTTAGATTGTAAGAAAATATTTTATTTCAGTTGCAACGATTGTATTAGAAATTGATATTTATAATACAGGCCCTGAATATGCAATTACTTTAAATTAGATTGTAATCTGTCGTGATACTCAAAGAGTGTAAGAACATAAACTGCCGAACCGAAACCTACCATTGGAACAGTACCGATGTAAGCTCCGTCGGTATCTCTGATGCAATTGCACCAGATGTTTGTTGATAAAAAATCTGGAGTGACCTTGTCCATTTGTAGTTTGTTACTGTACATTTCCGGGATTGTATTGTAATTCATAGTGGCCTGATTGGTAACGTAGTTCAGCATTTTATAGGCGATATCTTTTTGTCCGAATAAAAGATGAGCCAATGCTATACGTAAATCGATGAAAACCCATTCCTGATTTTCATATGGATCGGCACTATTTAAGCGAATGTATCCCGGTCTTGAGCCTTTTATACGTAAAACTTTGTCATATTCTTTCATGTGTGATAAAAACAATGACTTGTCTTTAAACAGCCCATTTGCAAAAACTTCATAAACACCTGCGTCATAAAATTCTTTGTCGGTTTTCGATTGGTCGTTTGTATTTCCTTTTAAAAAAAGTTTATCACAAAGCATGTTGCTTAAAATGGCTTGTTTTATTTTTTCGGCAGCAAGTTTATATTTCTTATAAGGTAAATTGAATTGCTGTTGAAGTTGCGCAAACTGTTCCAATCCTCTGGAACAAACACCGGAGGTAAAAGTATATTGCTTAACGGCTGCGAGATGATGCTCCCAAGGTCCGGAATCGCCTTTGATTAAGGAATTGGTATCCATGCAATGAACAATAACATCTGCCACTTTTTTACTTACTACTGGTTGCCACCTTTTATAGAAGTTAAAATCCTTACTGCGTGAAACGTAATCGGAGAAAGCAATGAGAAACAAACCGAAATCATCATATTCAATATTTGGTCCAAATTCATTAAAGTCGCACTCTTCCTTACCATTGCCAAAATACCTTGTCAGTGAAATCTGGTAATCCATTCCGGGACCGTAATCATTCCCGTCTTTATACACATAATGTTTATATCGGTTTGCAGGAGCCTTTAGCATAAATTCGAGTCCTTTCTTTGCTTCGGGATACATGCCCAAACGAGTCATAGCCTGGATGGCATAACTTCCGTCGCGGACCCAGGCAATATGCCAGAGACCGGGTCGACAGGATGCCATGATCTGTCCATGGGAATTCGGAAAAATTTCCTTGTCCGATACCTGTGACATTTTGAGAATGGAAATGGATTGTTCAACCAGGTTTTTTTCTTTAGGGGATAACGTTTTTGGAATGAGGCAGGAAGAAAATTCTTTCTGCATGAAAGCTATTTCATCATCTGCCAATGAGGTTGTGGCTTTGGATAAATCAGCAATAGCCTTCGTTACCGCATTTGAGTCGGTGTGCAATGGATCTGTAAAAGAAAATAAAAAGTACTTTTCAAACTGGTCATGACCATATGGTTTCATCATGCTGCCTGTAAGCGCTTTCCCCGAAATAATACAAGGTAAATCCTCCAGTGCATTTTCAAGCAGTGTAAGACCGTGAACAGGTTTACCATTACCAGTTTCGGCTTCGAAAGAAAGTGGTTCGATTATCTGTTTTGAGCCTCTGATCACGGCATAGAAAATTTTGTCGCTCTTTGTAAATGAAGCAAAATAGAAAACCGTAAAATTTTTATACCGGGAAGTAATGACATGGGTGTTTTTCGCGTAAGATGTTTCAATCGGTTGCTCCTCGCTTTTTAACACAATATTTCCTACAAATGGATGTACATATATGCCGGAATCAATATTGGTAAAAAGGTGTGGATAAACATAGTCAATGAGGTTATCTTTTGCGTTGTATGCGGCAACAATAAGCCCGTTAGATGTCGTAAGTTTGAAATAGGACTGAACTATCGTACTATCTGATTTTTGTGCAAAGGAGCAGAATTGAGACAGAACGAAAACTAAAATTATGGTAAAATATTTTTTTTTCAT
>DASVHX010000428.1:0-2584 GCA_036382355.1 Bacteroidales bacterium | reverse complement strand
GACAGATAGGGGGCAGCTTTGTTTACTACATTCCAGCTAAGGTAAGTCTGCCATTTGGCAATAGGAACCGTTTTTAGGATTTTGGCCATTCCAGCAATGAACTTAGGCTGACCAACATTTATCTCATCAGTCTTTGTGAGTCCAATACCTTTGAAGTAAGCAGCCCAGTTGAACTCCGGCGCCATTTTCTGTAAGCCTTCGAGGTTGGTTTTATTATAGTTGGCAACAGGATCACGAAGCTCCAGGCGGGTAGAGGAAATCTTTGCAAGTTCGGTTTCTATCTGCATTACAATTGCAGCACTTTCGCCGGACTGGGTTTCGTTCCGGCCCATGAATCCAAACATACGAGCCATATGTTTTACATATTCGGTACGGATTTCCTTAGAGCGCGGATCGTCGCTAAGGTAATAATCGCGATCGGGAAGACCCAGGCCGCCCTGATTAAGTTGGGCAATTACCATGTTGCTGTTTTTCTCATCCTGCGAACCGAAAAAGTAAAAGAGCGGATAAGAACCGGAAGCATGTTTCCCGGCGATGAGCGTTTGTAAGTCTTCCAATGTTTTGATGGATGCAATCCGATCCAGTTGGGCTTTGATTGGTGCAAGACCATCTTTTTCGATTTTTATAGTATCCATCCCCGTGGTGTAAAAATCGCGTATTTTCTGCTTTACGCTGCCAGCTGCAGCATTCTTGTTATCAACAGCTTCCGCCATGATGGTTTGAAGTTGTTTGTAGTTCGCTTCATCTAAAACTTCGAAAGCGCCATAACGGCTGTATTCGTCGGGTATAGGATGATTTTTCAGCCATGCACCATTTGCATAGAGGTAGAAATTGTCGCCTGGTTTTACCGTGGTATCCATGTTGGCGGAGTTAATGGCAGGTTCTGTTGTGGTTTTTGGTTTGCAGCTCAAAGCAGTAATGAGCAGCATCGTTATCCCGGCTGCCGCCAGGAATACCCTTTTAAGGCAAATGTTTTTCATGTGGACCGTGTTATTTAATGAGTTGATTTGAGGCGTAAATATAAAGAATGGGATTATTTAACAAGTCGCAAATCGTTATAAGTACAAAATTAATCGGTGAACGGCAATGGAATAAGCCTTAGGGGAGAAAGTGCGAATGGAAATTGCAGTAGTTGTAATAATTTGCATAAGGACTTTATCATTATCAAACGGGGAAATTTGAGACAATCCAGAAACAAAAAACCCGATGTTGAGGAACACCGGGGGAGAAACCATGCATCAATAATGCTGAATCAAGAAGTTATAGAGAGGTTTATCATTCCCGCGAATGCAATGCCACGCGGTTGCCTTCGGTATCGAGGAATAAGGCCATATAACCGTAACCTTCAGCAATCAGCTTACGAGGACTCAGAATTTTTCCTCCGGCCTTATCCACACGCGAGAGTTCATTGCTCATATCGCCGGAAAAAGTAGTGAAATAAACGAGTGTGCCATCGGCAGATGGTTTGTAAAAATCCGGGTGGCACACCAACGATCCGGCAGCGCCTATGCTATTTTCTATATAAGGGAACCAGGCCATATCCAGCGAGCCCATTTTGTTGCGCGACAATTCGAAGCCAAATACAGTTTCGTAAAATTTGATGGCCCGTTCCATGTCCGTAACAGGAATCTCAAACCACCCAACTACATTGTGATCTATTTCCATTGATCAAATTGTTTTAATATTAATGTTCAATTGAAAAATGCATGCTATTTTCCGAACAATGCTTCGCTTAGAGCGCAATTAATTTTTGCATCCGAAATAAGATTGATATAGATTTCTACCGGATTATTAATCGCTTTACCACCCTGTTATTCTTGCTGTCCGATAGTGCTACAAAATAGACTCCCTTGGGGATGTAGGCCAAATTGATTTCAGTTAGATTTAATCCTGCAACGAAAGCTGCTTCGCTTTTCCAAAGATTATTTCCGAGCAGATCGAAAAGTTTAACTGATCCTTTAAATGGATTTGAAGGGCTGAAACTTACGCGCACAGATTCGCTGGCAGGGTTGGGGCTAAGAAGAAAATTACCGAAAATGGCAGTATTATCAGCTATCCCGGTTACAGTGCTTGCTGTAAATGATCCCGTCATGCCCAAGGCTGCATGCGGCGTACACACATAATTGTAGACTCCGGCAATTGTAACTTTATACTCGAATGTAGGATTAGCATTCGATATGGGGCTGTCCCACGAGGCTGCACCGGCAGGGATGGTTGCTGAAGTGGAGGTATGACCGACCCCGGAAGACCAGACCCAGCTAATAGTATCACCAACGGCAACATCGGCAATTGCATCTGGCGTGAAAGAGTAGTTCTGAACCGTTACGACAAATTTTCGGGCATAAGAGTTTGCAAATGGAATGGTTATCAGCAATATTGCAATCACTAATAGCTTAGTATAGAACTTTTTCATAAATTTTGTTTTTAAGATTAATCACTAAAGTGCTTTTAATGAAGAATAGTCATAAATCAGAGTCTTAGGTCAGTATACTTCTTTTTGCCGAAAGTATTTTTTTCGAAAAAATGAAATGCCCGATATTGAATTAATTTATCTTCATAAACAATTTGTTTTGATAAAAGTTTA
>DASVHX010000427.1:0-3902 GCA_036382355.1 Bacteroidales bacterium | reverse complement strand
GTGTGTTTGGCGCATACAGGTATAACTCAAACGAACCTCCGCGGGGTCATATTGTTCAGTCAATCACACTCCATCCTGTGTATGGTTGCAATGCAGGCGGCATTTTAATTCCTTCTGCACACTGGTTGTTTTCGAGGAGCGCAGCAACGATGCGCGGCAGAGCCAACGCGCTGCCATTAAGCGTATGCGCGAGCCTGGTTTTTCCGTTTTCGTCTTTGAAACGAAGTTTCATGCGATTTGCCTGAAAACTTTCGAAATTGGAAACTGAACTAACTTCCAGCCACTTTTTCTGAGCTGCCGAAAACACTTCAAAGTCGTAAGTAAGTGCAGATGTAAAACCCATATCGCCACCACAAAGGCGCAGCACCCGGAACGGGAGTTCCAGCTTGCGGAGCAATCCAGCCACATAGTCCTTCATCTCTTCGAGTGTTTCGTATGAATGATCGGGATTTTGTACCTGAACAATCTCCACTTTGTCGAATTGATGTAAACGATTCAGCCCACGTACATCTTTACCGTACGATCCTGCTTCGCGCCTGAAGCAATTGGAGTATGCGACATTTTTCACCGGCAATTCGCTGGCTTTCAGAATTACATCGCGGTAAATATTCGTTACCGGAACTTCGGCAGTGGGAATGAGATATAGTTTATCGATGGTTGCAAAATACATCTGCCCGTCCTTATCTGGTAATTGTCCGGTGCCGTAACCGGAAGCTTCATTTACAAGCAAAGGGGGCTGTATTTCGCGGTATCCTACAGCAATGGCATTATCAAGAAAAAAGTTTATCAGGGCACGCTGAAGACGGGCGCCTTTACCTTTATACACAGGAAATCCTGCGCCGGTTATTTTATTGCCAAGCTCAAAATCAACTATATCGTAGCGCGAACACAAATCCCAATGAGGAACAGCATCAGCGGCCAGCTGTGGGATTTCGCCCTCGCTATGTATTATCTCGTTGTCTTCGGGTGTTTTGCCTGCAGGAACTGAGGCGTGAGGGAGGTTGGGCAGTAAAACTAATAAATCGTTCAATTCCTGCTGAATGGCTTGCAATTGATCCTCCAGAGATTTAGACAAAGTTTTCAGTTCAACGGTGCGTTCTTTTAGCAAATTAGCTTCCTGATGTTTTCCGGTTTTGAACAATTGCCCAACTTCTCTGGCAATATTGTTAAGCTCTCCAAGCTGGTCATCCAGTAATTTCTGTGTGTCACGGCGTTTCTGATCTATTTCTATAATACTGCCGATCCTTGCAGTAGCATCAACATTTTTACGGGCTAAGCGCTCGATAACTTCCTGGGTATGTTCCCGGATAAAATTGATCTCTAACATGGGTATATTATTTTACGCTTCAAAATTACGGAAAGGGAGCGGACTTATTTCATCCGGCGGTTAAGATTAAGCTTTTTGTAAGAAATCAGTACCTGGAGTGCCTGGTGGTAAAAGTGCCTATAGTTTGGAGTGCCTAGAGTGCCTGGAGTTTGGATTGCCCAGAGTGCCTAAAGTTAGCATATAAGATTATTGATTTATAGCTCTATGTTTGGAGTGCAAAAAGTTCAATTAACAAATAGATTGAAATTAATTAACATGAATCCAAACTCTAGTCATTCTAAGTACTTTAGGCACTCAAGGCACTTCAGGAAAGGTAGAAATAAAAAATCTCCCGGATCATTATCCGGGAGATTTTTCTAAAGTGTGAATCAGTGTTAAGCTGCTTGCAGCCAGACTATTCGTTACCAGTTTCGAGTGGCAGCACCGAAACATAAGATTTTTCGTTTTTGCGTTTGTTGAATTCAACAATACCATCTGCAAGTGCGAAAATAGTATGATCCTTCCCAAGGCCAACATTGAGGCCTGGGTGATGAACTGTGCCGCGCTGTCTGATGATGATGTTACCGGCTTTTGCAAACTGGCCACCATAAATTTTAACACCTAAACGCTTGCTATGCGATTCCCGCCCGTTGCTTGAACTACCGGCCCCTTTTTTGTGTGCCATATGTCTTTATTTTTATAAAATTATACATTTTGATGCGGCAGTTTTTGATACTCCCGTGGTTTGGCAAACTTCTACAAGAAGTTATGCCGAAATGTTTTCGATAAGGATTTTAGTCAGATCTTGCCTGTGACCGGATTCTTTTTGATACCCTTTCCTTCTCTTCTTTTTAAAGATAATAACTTTATCAGCCCTATCGTGCGAAAGGATAGTTGCCGAAACTGATGCGCCATCTACAAGCGGCTTACCAATGTTAACTATACCGTCGTTATCAACAAGAAGTACTTTCTCAAATTCAACTTTCGATCCGGTTTCGGCTTCGAGCCTGTGAACAAAAACTTCAGCGCCATTCTCTACTTTGAACTGCTGACCTGCTATTTCAACTATTGCGTACATTTTATCTCCTGTATTTACTAATTCCCGACAAATTTGGAGGGGCAAAATTATAAAATATTTTGTTACCTCAAAGCATTATGCATTAAATATTTGTATTTTTCTGAAAAACCGTGACCCATATGTCTCTGACATTTAATGTCCTTGTATTTACCAACACAACACCTGCCATTATCAGGGTTATCCAAAACATATAAACCAGCCGGAAAGGTTCACCGTCAGCCATGCCCCAAAGTATTGCCACTACAGGTATAACGTATGTTACTGATGAAGCAAATACAGCACTGGTCAGCTTAATCAACTTGTTGTAGATCACCAATGCTATTGCCGTGCCAAATATTGCCAGGAGAGCTATGTAAAGCATGCTTGTTATAGCACCGGGGTCCTTTATGCTATGATGTGTAAATGTTGTAAATCCCAAAAGATATACCAAGGCAGGTATTCCCATGATAAAAAATGAGACCGAAGTGATTGTCAGCGCTTCTACGTCATGCAACCAGCGTTTGATCAGGTTCGCATTAATGGCATAAAGGATGGTAGCCACAATAACATAGATGCCAAAACTCAGATTAAAACTGAAGTTGCCGCCTCCACTTACGGTAAGCAGGCCAATAGCTCCGGTAAGTCCAAGGAGTACTCCGGTTACATTGAACCACCTGGTGCGGGTGCCGAACATGGACAATCCGATTAATAAAGTAAACAATGGCGTAAGCGAGTTCAGAATACCGGTGATTGAGCTTTCCAGGCCAGTTTCGGCATAAGCAAACAGGAACGCTGGGATGCCACTTCCTATAGTTCCGGAAATGCCTAAGAGCCACCATTTTCGCGTAGGCAAATTTGAAAGCCGATTTAGCGCCAGTGGGAGCATGCAGATAAATGTAATAACGATGCGTAATGCGCCTAATTCACTGCTCGAATATACAATAAGTCCTTTTTTGATAAGTATAAATGAACTTCCCCAAATCAGGACTAAGGCAAACAACAACAGCCACGCTGAATAATTCCGGAATTTCACAAAGGTGCTTTTAGATTAGAATGGGCAAAGGTAAAAATTAGCCGGAAGGAACAACCAAATCTTTATCCGGATTGCTTTATTAAAGTAATCAGCAATAATTTATCTGATTTGGGGAGTCAATACGGGGTATTGATATTTTCCAGGCTTATAAAACCATATGGATAATATGTTAGGATAATATAAACCTGCGTTTCAATAATATCATAATAAAATGCGGTGCTATGCCTCATTTTTCTTTGCACCAAATATGCTACCTTTGCCGCTTATCCTGCCTATGATTTCAATCAACAACCTTTCAGTTCACTTTACAGGAACTTACATTTTTGAAAATGTATCCTTCCTGATCAACGACCGCGACCGCGTTGGGCTCGTAGGTAAAAACGGTGCAGGAAAAACTACGCTTCTGCGTATCATTGCCGGTTTAATGGAGCCCGAATCAGGCACAGTTACCAGTCCTTCAGGCAGCACTATTGGTTATCTTCCGCAGGAAATGTCAACGGGTTCGT
>DASVHX010000426.1:0-3046 GCA_036382355.1 Bacteroidales bacterium | reverse complement strand
AAATAATATTTGAAGCGCCCACGGTCCATTCATCATCCATATCCACCATTACGAGATCGGCAAAAAAGCCTTCGCGGATAAAACCCCTTTGCTTCACATTAAAGCAAATTGCAGGAGCGTGACACATCTTCTCCACCAACGATTCAATTTTAATATTATGCTTCTGGCAGATTTCGAGCATTGCAGGTAAGGAATGTTGCACCACGGGAGTACCCGATGGCGCCTTGAAATAAGTTTGTGCTTTCTCAGCAAGCAAATGCGGCGCATGATCTGTTGAAATGATATCTATATGTCCATCGAGCAAACCTTGCAAAAGAGCCGAGCGGTCATCCGCCGATTTAATAGCGGGATTTACCTTAATTTTCGTTCCAAGACGGGCATAATCTTCATCACAAAACCAGAGGTAGTGTGTACATGCCTCGGCTGTAATTCGTTTTTGAGCCAGGGGAAGTTGATTTTCCAGCAAAGAGAGCTCTTTGCGGGTACTCACGTGCGCAATGTGCAAACGGGTGTTATATTTCTTTGCAAGCCTTACAGCAAGTCCGGAAGACATGTAGCATGCTACGGCGCTGCGGATTAAAGGATGCATTTTCACAGGTACATCATCACCGAATTTTTCGCGCATGGCTTTGCTATTGATGCGGATAATGGACTCATCCTCGCAATGTGCCACTATCGGCAATGGCGATAGCCGAAAAATATCTTCGAGTACGCTTAGTCTATCTACAAGCATATTGCCAGTGGAAGCACCAAAAAATACTTTTACGCCGCATATCTTTTGCGGGTCGGCGTGGATTATTTCATCAATATTGTCGTTTGATGCGCCAAGAAAAAAGGAGTAATTGACCAATGATTTCTCCGATGCAAGCCGATACTTATCTTCAAGTAATGCCAATGTTGTTGCCTGAGGAATTGTATTGGGCATTTCCATGAAAGAGGTCACACCACCTGCCAGGGCAGCGCGACTTTCGCTTGCCAGATCGGCTTTGTGGGTTAGGCCGGGTTCGCGGAAATGCACATGACAATCGATTACACCCGGCAGCAGATATTTACCTCCTGCATCTATTACCCTATATCCGACTTCAATATGGTTGGTAACATCATGTGCGTATTTTTCAATTTTTCCAATTTTACCGTCAGCTATCCGCACTGAACCTCTGAAAACCTGGCCTTCGTTGGCGATAAGCGCATTAACTATGATAATAGGTTTTTGCATACAATTGAAATTAGCTGATAACAGTCTGGGGATTGGTTTATAAATTTTCTTTTGACGACTCCTGTATTAAATAAAAAAGGTACAGAAATCATCTATACCTCAATGAGTTAAGAACAAATATCGGCAGTTATTTTCCATAAATTCCGGTTTTCTTTTTCGAAATGTGCTTGAACCGCAGATTTATTACGCCAAGTATGGCTTCTTTGAAAATTCCTCTGCTCATTTTTGATGTACCTTCGGTACGATCGGTGAAAATGATAGGTACTTCCTTAATGTTAAATCCAAGTTTCCATGCCGTATATTTCATTTCTATCTGGAAAGCGTAACCTGTAAATTTAATTTTACCGAAATCGATAGTTTCCAGCACCCGACGGGTGTAACATTTAAAACCGGCCGTGGTATCCATAATTTTCATTCCGGTGATAATCCTCACGTAATACGACGCAAAGTACGACATTAGCACACGTCCCATGGGCCAGTTCACCACATTAACTCCTTTGATGTAACGCGATCCGATAGCCATATCGGCTCCATCCAAAGAACAGGCATTGTATAGTTTTACCAGATCGTCAGGATTATGAGAGAAATCGGCATCCATTTCAAAAATGTAGCCATAGTTGCGTTCGAGTGCCCAGTTAAATCCATCGATATATGCTGTACCAAGTCCAAGTTTGCCCTTACGTTCGAGCATATGCAACCGTTCGGGAAATTCGGCCTGCAAAGAACGGACAATAGTAGCAGTGCCATCGGGGGAGTTGTCCTCAACGATAAGGACATCAAATTCTTTTTGCAGCGAGAATACCTTCTGGATAATCCTGCTAATATTCTCTTTTTCGTTGTAAGTGGGGATAATGACTAAGCTATCGGACACCTTTCGGAATTTTACGCAACGAAAGTAGGGATTTTTTCCAAACAAAAGCAAATTTTCCTCATGCTACCCAACAGCCGGTAGCTAAAGAACTCCATCAGATACTCCTAAAATCCATATGCCTATTGAAGAATCTGATTAATTGCAACTTCTTCATTATTTAACAATTGAATAACCTTGTTTACCGGGAATATTTTGTATGTTTGTAGCGAATAATTATTTATTTCACTAATTCAATCTATCATACAACAATTTTAAACTCACAGACTTATGAAACAACTTTTACTCTTGTCATGTGTACTTCTCACAGCTCTTTTTTCTTCTGCACAAACTTCTACTGATTTGTTCTTCTCCGAATATGTAGAAGGCAGTGGCAACAATAAAGCGCTGGAAATATACAATCCTACTAATGCGACCATTAACTTGAACGACTATTATGTAGCACGGTTTAGCAATGGGAGTTCCGTTTTCACCGAAGGAGGAGTTACACATTTAGTTGGCAGCATAGCCCCTTATAAAACATTTGTGCTGGTAAACGGCCAAACAACCAGTACTACTTCTTCACCAGCATGCAGCCCGGTATTACAGGCAATGGCAAACCAACTCGATGGTGTATATCCTGCACCAACTTACATGAATGGAAATGATGCCATAGCCTTAATCAAAACAGTCGGTGGCGTAGCTCCTGCTACTAACATGTCGAACGCAACACCTGTTGATCTTATCGGACAAATCGGCCTGGGAAGCGCTATTACGACTGAAACTGGCTGGTCGAATGTAAAAGATTCTACCTTAACATACAAAAACACTGCCACCGGACTTGACGTTACCGGGAAAGTAATTAATTACATTGTTCAGGCTTATGCAACCGGTAGTACTTCAATTTATGGTCCTTACTGGATGTCTTGGACTTCTAACCACACCCTTATCAGAAAACCTACGGTGATAAAAGGTATTGTTGC
>DASVHX010000425.1:0-7349 GCA_036382355.1 Bacteroidales bacterium | reverse complement strand
GATATTGTAAACACAATGTAACATATCAACATCAATAAGAAAATCAGATTTTGTTACGTATAGCTTCCTGAAGTCAGTAAAACGTCAACCTCTACGAAAATGCTAGATTTCAATCCGTAATAAACACAATTCACGCCCGACAGAAAATATCAGCACCGTGCTCCATGTTTTGTGGTCAAGATTTCCTTGACATACAAGTCCGAATTTTTTATAGTTTAACCATGAACAAGCAATGTCTTATCAAATCAAAAACTATCTGAAGCTTTACCTCAAACGAATATTTTCACCTCAGTCGAAAATAGCAGTTCACGGTAAAGCCGATAATGAATATTTTTTTATATTTACCCATTCATTTTATTATGAAGAAATCTATCATAACAAAAATCATCTGGGTGGCGGTGTTCAGTATTGCCATGGCATATCTTGAAAGCGCCGTAGTGGTGTATATGCGCGCCATGTTTTATCCTGATGGATTTAACTTTCCGCTGAAGATCATTGAGCAAAACATTGCCATCACAGAATTTTTCCGTGAAATAGCTACTGTGATTATGCTGGTCGGAGCAGGCATTATGGCCGGAAGACGGGCTGTGGAGAAGTTCGCCTTTTTTGTTTTCGCCTTCGCCATCTGGGATATTTTTTATTATGTGTTTCTGAAATTATTACTCAACTGGCCGGATACATTCTCTACATGGGACATACTGTTTATGGTTCCCATCACCTGGGTAGGACCGGTATTGGCGCCTTTGATAAATTGTGTTATTATGCTTGCATTGGCTGCGGCTATTTTTATCATTGAAGGGAAAAGGCAGAACACGCATCTGGGCTTCGCCGAATGGAGCCTGCTGATTGGCGGTACGCTGATTATTATTTTTTCTTATACTGCCGAATATAGCATGTTTATTCTGAGTAAATTTTCGCTGAGGGAACTCATCAACTTCACGGATAGTTATGAGATCATGCGCTATGCTACTAAATATATTCCTGAATATTTCAATTGGTTTGTGTTTGGTGCGGGCTGTCTACTGCATCTTCTGGCAATAACTATTTATTGCATGAAGAACAGCAGCGTAAAATAGAGAAATATTTATCGGATTAATTTTACTTCAGGCTTTTCAAATTCTGAATTGCTTCGGGTAAAAATTCGTGCACATGCTTTATCTTTTTGCAATTCGCCATATCGGAACAAAGTCGAGGAAGTCTATCTCTGGGAATACCGAACCTTAGAAGACGTGCAAATTAGGCTTCCTTTTTTCATCCAAGAAGTGTACAACCGCAAACGTCTGCATTCTTCTCTCGGATACAGGCCACCGGTGGGGTTTGAAGAACTGTTTATTAAAAACCATAACCCCTGTCCGACTGCCCTAACCGGATCTGTCTAACACCACGGGTGCAGTCCACATTTTCTATATGGCGATTTCCAACAACTATCTTCTGTGGAAGCGACAATTCTTCGGTCTCAAATTAAATCTTTTCTATCTTGGATACCAGGCGATCGAACTTTTCTACATCGACAACCGGCGTTGTAGAAAAGGAAATGCCTGTCAGCATATTTAACCCCATCGAGGCGGACAGCGCTTTTTCCGCGTCGGGGAAATCCAGGGTAAAGACCAGATCGTGTTCCCCCATCACGGCATACATGGAAATCACCTTTCCGCCGTTTTTCTCGATGACCTTGACGGCCTTTTTCGTCCGCTGCTCAGAGACATCTTTTAACGAATCCTGAGTATATTTCCCGAACATCATAAATATTGGCATAGAACGACCTCCTTCCTGCTTCTGTCACAATAACCCTGCATGCCCCGTGATAGGATATGCGACAGTGACCTGCCCCTAATATTTGTACCACATGTTAAGTTAGAGTTCAGCCATTTTTTATTTAATTTTCTTTATTTTAATCCTGATTGGGAACGATGGGCTTCGAATAAATCATAATTCTTTTTTAGTATTTCAGGAATGGGTAAATCGTAAGGGCATTTCTCGATACATACCCCACAGTCGTCACATAATCGCGTTGATTCCATAGGAACTTTCAAAAACTCAACCGATACTTTGGGCGACATGCGGCTGGCGACTATGCGATAACCCATTGCCGGAGTAATGATTACACCATTTGGACAAGGCTGGCAATACTCACAACGGCGGCAGAATACCCTGCCCAACTCCTGCCTGTATTTCTCCATGAGCTCTAAATCATGGCTGGTGATATCATTCTGATGTTCGTATATGGAGATTATTTCATCCACCGACTTTACCGAATCAAAGCCAGGAATTGGTATAATCTCGGGGAACTGCCTGAGATATTTAAAAGCTATAACGGCATTATCAATCACCCCGCCGGCAAATGGTTTCATGACAATAATTCCGATCCCCTTTTCCCGGCAATATTTATGCAACTCGTCTTTAGCTTCCTGTTCGATAAAATTGAAAGGAAACTGAACCGAACTGAACAGTCCGGTTTTTGCCAGTTTAATGGCCATCTGCAAGTTGTGCGAAGTGACACCCAAAAATCTAATTTTCCCTTCCTGCCTCGCTTTATCAGCTTCACCCCAGGCTCCGCTGTCTTTTGTGATTTTTCCCCACTCTTTATCATTGGCCACCTGATGAAATTGATATAGATCAATATAATCGGTTTTCAACATTTTGAGGCTGCCTTCAAGATGTTGCCGAAACCCTGCAGAATTACGCTGGATGGTTTTTGTTGCGATTATTATTTTATTACGGACATGGGATAAGGCCTGACCGATTTTAGCTTCGCTATCCCGGTACATATTGGCGGTATCGTAAAAAGTTATTCCCTGATCATAGGCATGGCGCAATACTTTCACGGCTTCATCAGTTTGCAGCCGGATTATCGGAATACCGCCAAAACCAACTGCGGAAATCTTTAACCCGGTTTTGCCTAAGCCAATATAGTTCATACATCCTGACCTCACGGTAATTCTACTACATATTTAGTTATTGTTCAGCCATTTTTTGATTATTTCCGATTGAAATGTTGTGTGAATTGGGAAAATAAGAAAAACAACATTACAGGAAGAAGCGCTTGTTGAAAACATCTACAACTATTCAGTGGCGTGTATTAAGGCAAGAAGGGGGCTTGCTTTGTATACGAAATTCATGGAGGCAAATGTTGATAAAGAAAATATGCCACCAACACTTAACTCAAACAAACTTTTATAGATAATTTAATTGATCCAAAACATACGGAGGTTTCCGGTGCTTTACACATTTCTCGCAATTTCGTAAGCATCCCAAATTGCTTTCATTACGTTTTCAGGTTTATCCGCATCACCTACAAGATGTACCTTTTCACCCTTTAATTCATCATACAGTTTTTTGTCACTTGTGTATCCCACTGACACCACTATGTGGTCTGCCTTTAACTCTGATTTTTTCGGTATTCCCCCCAGGCCTGCGGTAAACATTAATTTTGCTCTGTTGGCAATATTAGGAAAATTTTTAACCATAGTTAATAACTCAGCAACACCATTTTCATACTTTGTTACAGTAGTAGACTTCATGACATTGACATGATAATAATCCAACATTTCCATAAGCATATTGTAGTTTGCTGCGCATATTCCAAAGGAGTTTAGAATTGTATCACAGGCTTCCACCACTGTTACATTTTTACCTTTTTTGCCAAGTTCACAGGCTATCTCAATACCTGTAAGTCCGCCTCCCACAACTAATACATTCTGCCCTTTAATATCGGCATGAAGCAATGTATCTATGGCATAGGTTACTTTTTTATTGTCAAAGCCGGGAGTATTTAACTTGCGTTCCACTGCGCCGGTAGCTACAAATACCTCATCATACTTATTTTCATTCACAAATTCTTTACTAACTTCTTTATTGGTAAATATATTTACATTTAAATCCTTTATTTGCTTGATGTACCATTTTAATAAACGCCTATCGTCCGCTTTATACTCCTCGGCGGAAGCTGCGATAAAGGATCCCCCCATCTTATCTGTCTTTTCAAAGAGATCTACAGTATGTCCACGAAGAGCACAAACTCTGGCAGCTTCCATGCCGGCAAGCCCACCGCCGATAATCAATACTTTCTTCTGCTTGTCTGCCTTTGCAACACCATAGTTGAGTTCTCTTCCGCAGGCAGGATTTACAGCACAGGAAATATCTTTCATTTGGAATATTCTTGAAAGGCAGCCTTGATGGCAGCCTATGCATGGACGGATATTATCCAAGTCCCCTTTGGCAAATTTGTTCACCAATTCAGGATCTGCCAATAATGGCCGTCCCATGCCCATCATGTCTATTTCACCTTTTGCAATAACATTATTAGCCAGCTCCGGGTTATCAAACTTTCCTGCACAGACTACAGGTACTGATACATATTTTTTCAGAGCCTTTACATCCTCCAGATTGCAGGCCTTAGGCATATAAGTAGGTGGATGAGGCCAGTACCAAGAATCATAGGAGCCGTTATCGCAATTCAGTGCATCGTAGCCTGCTTCTACCAGCTTCTGTGCAGCAACGATACTTTCTTCTAGGCTTCTTCCAAATTCCACAAACTCTTCTCCGGGAAGGGCGCCTCTATTGAAGCCTTTCATGTAGCTTCTTACACTGTAACGCAGTAATACAGGGAAATCACTGCCGCATTTTGCTTTTATGGCCTGTACAATTTCAGACGGAAAACGCAGCCGGTTTTCCAGGCTTCCGCCATACTCATCGGTTCTGGAATTTGTATTGGCTATAGTAAATTGATCCAATAAGTAACCTTCATGAACGGCATGAACTTCAACACCGTCAATGCCTGCCAGTTTGCAGGCTAAAGAAGCATTGGCGAACATTTCTATATAATCATGAATTTCTTTCTTGGTCATCTCAGGGTTTTTCTTTGTAGGATCCCATACATTTTGAATCTCACAAGCTGCGGGGTCAGATGCACTTGCACTGGAACGCCCAGACAAAGCTGTAATCTGAACAACAACCTTACCTCCATATTTATGTACACCCTCGGCTAAATATTTTTGCTGCTCCACGTATTTATTGAAACCTTCACCTTGGTCTCCAGGCCCATGGCCTTTAGGCAGCCAGCCTACCGGCAGCAATCCGGTTATAATTAAGCCTACGCCTCCTTTGGCTCTTTCGATATAATAGTCTGCTCCGTCTTTCGTATAAGCTCCGTTAGGTCCCATCAGCCTTGGAGAAAACACCCCCATGGGCATCATTGCAATACGATTTTTTACTTCCATGCTCCCTATTTTGATTGGAGAAAATAAAGCCGGATATTGATTTGCCATAATTCATTCTTCCTTCTGTTAAATTTAATAATATTCTCAGAACCAAATTCACTAACCTGCTCCTGATAATTTTACCACATATTAAGTTAAAGTTCCGCAGTTTTTTGATGACTTCCGGTTGAAATGTTGTGTGAATTGAGAAATTAGAAAAACAACATTACAGGAAGATATACAGCCTTCAGCGACAATAGCTACGAGGCTGTATCTTTTGATCAGAGCGATAATGAATTTCAGGAACAGATGAACAAATCCACGGGATGGGTCGGCCGTAGTATGGATTCTATATTCCCAGATTAGAGAGCATTGCGCAAAAGGTATTAATAATCCCCACTAGCCTTGGATGAGATATTTCAAAGCCCTGAACCGATGAGGTTAGACCTTCAATCGATAAATTTAGGAGCGCCGGACTCTTTTCTTTGCGTGTGGCTTCGTGAGCTGATAATTTGGCAAATCCCACAATGCTTTCCGCATGCTCATAGTGAGTTTGGGAAAGATCGACAATTTCCTTTCTCAGGGTCGTCAGGAGGGTCAACAGCTCAGCTTTGTCACTCTCTTTAACCACTGCGCTCTGCTTCAGCCTCTCTTCAATCTTGTCAAGATCATCTTGAATCATTTTCTTCCTCCTTTATTCACATTCATTCCAAATGTCCCCCGAACCTCTCATTCACCTATATAATTCATACGATGGGTAGTCTTGTATGTCAATGAAAAACTGGCCATAAAATGTGAGGCGTTGACGTTTGTAGCCGTGCGTAAACTTCGTTTGTTACGGATTGAAAGCAAGTATGTCCGTGAGAAATATTCAATGCTCACTAGCAGGAAGATAGCTAGAGAGGTCGTCTGTTTCGCTTACCTATAACTATTGAGTGGTAGGCAGTTTCGTGGGGAGCAGGTTAGGCAGACCAATTGTTAAGAAACCCAGGAGAGCATCTAGGAATTCTGGTAGAGGGGTTCAAGACCAAAGATGGCCCTCGCTTTATTGCACCGAGGATTGTGGATTCCTGCCGTCAAAGAAGGCTCGAAATCTCTGCACACGGAGGGACGGTGCTCGTAAATTGTGCATTGTACTTTTTGACCCGGTGTTCCATAAAGCGCAATGCAATGTTGATCCTGAGAGTTGGTTTGGCGCATAGCTCTGCGAAAAGCATTCACATTCACAGTTAGATGAACAGGTACGCCCCCTTCCATGGTATCATCCCCCTCTGCCCAGTAGAAAGAGGCACGGAAGACAACGCAACAGGCACCACAACTCATGCAAGGATTCCACATTATCATTTTACCTTCTATACAGCAATGCTCCTTATGATCTGTCTCCATACGCTATTGCCCATTTTTAATGGTGATTTTTCTTATAAACCGCCTCCTTTATACAAAGGATATTTTCATTTGTCTCTGTTTTTTTCTATCGTACCATCCCAATTTCATAACCTAGTTTTGTTTCTTTCTTACGGAGTTTCCGGATTGCCTTTCTGAAGTGCACATACCGCCTCGCCGATTCGACGATGAGAAGGAAGCCTATGATAATAAAGATCACCCCTACACAAAAGTATAGTAGACCGCTCAGAAACTTCATAACAACAAGACCGACGGACGTAAAGGCCAAGCCTGTCTGCATATATGAATGCATTGTCCTCTCGCGTGAAAGAAGGGTTTGCTCCTCCATGAGGAGCAGTTTTATATCGTCGTTGCTCTCCATATTCTGCATCATCCTATTCATTTCGTTCGCTGAGTTATTATTCTATCAGCACAGAGGGAAAAATAACAAGTCGTAAATAGAATATTGAATACCATTTGAAACAAAGTATGCCCGCCAAAATAGCTGGATGCTTTGTTACAGGAAGAACTACATTAACTAGTATTTTTAAGAAAACGTACATTATGGAAACAATATTTTATTTTTAAGAAAATATTTGTCCATTACATCTACAAACAAATGAGCAGTGTTAATAAAAATTTTGATGATTTGCGTTTGAAATGTTAGATTAGTATGAATATGAGACGTTCTGGAAAGCGTAGCGAGCAGAAACGGCTTGATACGATTTTCCCGAATTCTGCGTTTTCCCCATCGTAGAGTGCGTTCAT
>DASVHX010000424.1:0-4537 GCA_036382355.1 Bacteroidales bacterium | reverse complement strand
TGGGCACGGTGAGTTCCCTCAAAACTATCGAAAGCACCTGAAAGTGCAAGGGCCTCGAGGCAGCGTTTATTTACGGAGCGAAGATTTACACGGCTTACAAGATCAAAAATATTGCGAAAAGGTCCATTCAGTTCCCGTTCTGCAATGAGACTAAGTGCGGCAACCTCGCCCACGCCTTTAACAGCAGCCATTCCAAAGCGTATCTCTCCTTTTTTATTTACAGTAAAATTAAGGTCCGATTCGTTTACATCAGGAGGCAAAACCTTAACATTCATCCGTTTGCATTCATCAATAAAGAAAGTGATCTTCTTGATGTCGCTCAGGTTATGCGTGAGCGTTGAAGCCATAAATTCGGCCGTATAATGTGCTTTAAGATAAGCCGTTTGGTAGGCTACAATGGCATAACATGTAGAATGTGACTTATTAAAGGCGTATGAAGCGAAAGCCTCCCAATCGGTCCAAATCTTTTCGCATATCTTCAGGTCGTGACCATTTTTTTTACAGCCTTCCATGAACAAGATTCTCTTCTGATTCAACTCTTCCATGTTCTTCTTGCCCATTGCTTTCCGCAATGTGTCAGCATCTCCTTTGCTGAAACCGGCCAGTTTCTGCGAAAGCAGCATCACCTGTTCCTGGTATACGGTTATTCCATATGTATCTTTAAGTATTTCCTCCATTGCAGGGAGGTCGTAATGAATTGTTTGTTTCCCGAATTTCCGCAGGATGTAGTTAGGAATATATTCTTTCGGTCCCGGCCGGAAAAGCGCGTTCATGGCAATCAAATCTTCAATCTTATCGGGTTTGAGTTCCTTCAGGTATTTCTGCATTCCGCCAGACTCAAACTGGAAAATAGCATTTGTATCTCCCCGTTGGAAGAGCTCGAATGTTTTAAGGTCGTCGAACGGGAGATTGTCGATATCGATTGTTATATCATGATGTTTTTTGATCAGCGCTATGGCATCGCGAATGATGGAAAGGGTTTTGAGTCCCAGGAAGTCCATCTTAATAATACCGGCATCTTCAATTAGTCTTCCATCGTATTGCGTTACAAGCAAATCGGATTCCTTTGACGTAGCCACGGGGATGATATCCGTAATATCCTGGGGCGCAATGATGACGCCGGCAGCGTGTATTCCGGTGCCACGCACGGTCCCTTCGAGCACCAATGCTTCCTTAATTACCCGGGCCCGGATATCGTTTCCGGCAGCTATTTCGCGCAATTTCTTAACACCATCCAACTCTTCGGAGCTCAGTTTCTCCTTATCCTTTAATCCGCCATCGCCATCAATTGGCGCCAGCAGCAATCGCTTTAGCTTGATACCAGGCTTTTCGGGCACCAACTTCGCCATTTCATTGGAAGTTGGCAAGTCCACTTCAAGCACGCGCGCTACATCTTTGATGCTGCTCCTTGCCGCCATGGTACCGAAGGTAATAATCTGGGCAACCTGATTCCGGCCGTATTTCTCTACTACATAATCTATTACTTTCTGCCGGCCATCGTCATCAAAATCGGTGTCGATATCAGGCATGCTCTTGCGTTCGGGATTGAGAAACCGCTCAAACAGCAAATTGTATTTAATAGAATCGATATTAGTAATACCGAGGCAATAGGCGACAACGGAACCGGCAGCCGATCCTCTGCCGGGCCCGATAAACACACCCATATTCCGGCCAGCCTTTATAAAATCGGACACTATAAGAAAATAGCCGGCAAAGCCCATTGTTTTTATCGTAAACAACTCGAAATTAATGCGCTCTTCTACTTCAGGTGTAATTTCCTTATAACGTTCCAGGGCTCCTTTGAAGGTTATATCAAGCAGGTAATCGTCCTGAGATTCGAACCCCTCAGGAATGACAAAATGTGGCAGCAGGATATCCTTTTTTAACTCAAGAAATTCCACTTTATCTGCAATTTCGCCGGTATTGTCGATAGCCTGAGGAAGGTCGTGAAACAGTTTGTTCATTTCCGACGAAGTTTTAAAATAAAACTGGTCGTTATAGAATGCGAAGCGCCTGCCTTTCAATGATTCATCATTGTCACCGTAATCCTTATTTGTAGGCGTACTCTGCTTTTCATTGGTATTGATGCAAAGCAGGATGTCGTGGGCGTTATAATCGGCCTGTTCCACGTAATGTGAATCGTTGGATGCAATCATCTTCACATTGTAGCGTGCGGCAAAATCCATCAGCACCAGGTTCACTTTTTCCTGATCTGCGATACCATGACGCTGTATTTCAATGTAATAATCATCTCCAAAAAGGTCGAGCCACCAGCGAAATAGTTCTTCACCTTCTGCTGCACCTTTATTGATAATGGCACGTGGCACTTCGCCTGCCAGGCAGCAGGTTGTAGCGATCAGACCCTCATGATATTTCAAAATCAGTTCCTTATCGATACGGGGATATTTGGAATAATACCCTTCGGTGAAGCCCAGCGAGCTCAGTTTTACCAGGTTTTTGTAACCTTGGGCATTTTTGGCCAAAAGGAGTTGGTGGAAACGCTGATCGCGGTCGTCGCGGGTAAAATGTTTTTTATGCCTGTCGTTTACCAGGTAAAATTCGCATCCCACGATTGGTTTTATGGGTGATGAAGGATTTGCTTTATTAAGTTTATTTGCTTTGGCAACAAATTCGAAAGCTCCAAACATATTTCCGTGGTCCGTAATGGCCATGGCTGTCATTTTATCGGCTTGTGCTTTTTTGAGCATCAATTCAATATCAGCGGCTCCATCGAGTATAGAGTATTGGGAGTGAACATGTATATGTGAAAAAGAAGGCATGTGGTATAACTGAATATTAGGAAGTTACTTGAAAATGATCTACCGGATAAAATTAGACAAAAACGCTTGGCTTTCCTTTGGTGTTGAAAACTATTCACAAGTTATCCGGATGATATGGAGCATTAATGAGAACGCCCTGTTTTAAAAGTGTTTGAATGGCTTTATAACTTTTGAAAGGTTTGATCGTTTGAAGGTTTGAAGTGTTTGAATTCCCTAATACACCTTTGTCATTCAAAATCTTTCGGATTAACTATAAAATGCCAAAACGTTCAAACATAACCACTTTAAATCCTGGTCACCCGCAATATCATCAATAAAGTGATATGACAACTTTGCCTGACTTATGCCAATGTTAAAATCTCAACTTTTTCAAATCAACTAATATTTACCTTTTCTGTCCCCGTTATGAGATTAAAACTACAAAAACCGAAAGCACCTGACTTCCATAAGTTGAAGAAAACCGCATTGATTGTGTTAGCTGTACTTTTAAGCTCACTTGCATTGGCACTGATCTTCCGGCATTCGATAACGGAAAGTTTTTTAAACAGGCGCATTCAGCGCTTCAACGAACACTATCAGGCCAAACTTGCCATCGGTTCGTTTGCCTTCGATGGTTTCTCGGGCGTAAGTTTCAGCAATATCACCCTGAAACCTGCAGAAGGCGATTCCCTGATGAAAATCGGGTACATCCATGCCAATATCAATATTTGGAAGTTGCTGAGGTTAAAACTAACCCTCAGAAACCTGGAGATGAATGATGCATGGTTCAATTTTGTGCGGCACGACAGCATAACCAATTACATGTTTCTGCTCGACACAGGTAAAAAGACTGTCGATACGCTGGATCAACCAGAGCAGCCGGTTGATTACGCCGACCAGGCCGACCGTCTGCTCAGCGCCATGTTCGACCGAATCCCTTCGTCTATTACCATCGATAATCTGCGATTAGAGGCAAATTTGAATGCTAACAGGTTTGGGTTTTATATGAAACAGTTGGCTATTTCCGGCCACGAATTTGAAACACAGATCGAGGAAACCGACAATGGCAAAGTTACGCCATGGGTATTGCAAGGTAACCTTGATGCAGGAAACCGTTCAGCCCGGTTTAAATTGTTCACCAGTAACCAGCAGCAAGTTGTATTACCTTACATCGATCAGCGATGGGACACGCATATCGCCTTCGACACACTGCATTTCAGCCTGTCCGGAACCAGCACGGCTAACAATGTTTATACATTAAGCGGACTTGCATCCCTGAGTAACCTTATACTCAACCAGCCGCGCATCAGCAGTGAAGATGTAATTTTTGGACATAGTTTTGCTGACTACCATATCAATATAGGCCCGGATTATATCGAACTCGACAGTGCCAGCAGGTTCATCTTCAACAAAATAGAGATAAACCCATATTTGCGTTACAGAGCAAAGCCAAGTAAGCAAATCACCATCATACTCAACAAACCGCATTTCGATGCGAATGATTTTTTTGAATCGCTGCCAAAAGGTCTGTTTTATAATCTCGAAGGAATAAAAACCAGTGGTGACCTGAGTTTCCATCTCAAGTTTATTGTTGACCTAGCCTGGCCTGATGACCTGATTTTCTCATCAGGACTGGAGAAACACCATTTCAGGATACTGAGTTTTGGTAATACCAACCTCAGTAAAATGAATGGGCCGTTCATGTATACTGCCTACGACAGAGGTGCTCTGGTACGCACTTTCGAGATTGGACCATCCAATCCGAATTTCCGCATGCT
>DASVHX010000423.1:0-2187 GCA_036382355.1 Bacteroidales bacterium | reverse complement strand
ACACAGCAAAACCAATATCGCTTTTTCTCCTGGCATTGTTGGAAGCAGCCAGTTTATCGCCACACCGATCCATAATTTCTCGATAAGTTTTATCACCAAATATGTTGGCAAACAATTCATAGATAACACCGGCAGCAACGATCGCAAACTCAATGCCTACCTACTGAACGACCTGCAGTTCGTTTACGAAGTAAAAACACGTTTTTTCAAGAAAGCAACCTTTTCTTTGCTGGTCGTTAACCTGTTCGACGAACAATACGAATCGAACGCCTGGGTTTATCGCTATTACACAGGAGGAAGTTATGGCAAGTTGGATGGGTATTTTCCGCAAGCAGGTATAAATGCAATGGTATCTCTGAATATTGGGTTGTAATGGCCCAACGCTATTTTACGTACTTTTGCAGGCCAACTGCCCCATCAAATGGCCATAGCAACAAAAAACGTAATTAGTATCCGCAACAAGAAAGCGTCCTTCGAATATTACCTTCTCGAGGAATTTGTCGCAGGTCTGCAGATTACCGGTACCGAAATAAAATCGATACGCGAAGGCAAGGCAAATCTTACTGATGCTTATTGTGGCTTTAAAGGCGATGAACTTTTCGTGATAAGCATGCACGTAGCTGAATATACATTAGGCACACATTACAACCACGAACCCAAGCGCGACCGGAAACTGCTGCTGAACAAGCGTGAATTGCGCAAAATTGCTACCAGGACCAAAGAAAAAGGCCTTACGATGGTTCCTATGGAATTGTTTGTGAACGAAAAAGGATTGGCAAAACTTAAATTCGCCATTGCCAAAGGGAAAAAGCTCTACGACAAACGCGAAACACTGAAGACAAAGGATAATAAACGAGAAATGGACCGATCCTCTGAGTATTAGGGGCTGTGGTTTATGAAACAATTTTATACATTTTGATTTAAAAATATCAATTATTCACAATATAATTTTATTTTAAAGGTGTTCATGAGATCGCTTCGCTTTGTTACGATCTATGATTTATGATTTTATTGCATATTCGTTTTTACTTCTAAAATCAAAAATCGTTGATCCTTGTTCTTAAATCGTTTTTTTAAAATTTATTCTTATGAAAAAGATAACTATCATTAGCCTTCTGGCTATTCTTATAACTATTCCTATGATGGGTAAAAGCCAATCAAAACCACCTGCCTCCATCCCATGGTACACTGTGGAAAAAGCTACCGCCATGAATACCAAAAAACATAAAAAGATACTTATCGATGTTTACACCTCCTGGTGTTCGTGGTGCAAAAAGATGGATGCTGAAACATTTTCTGATCCAACAGTGGCAGCATACATGAATGAGCACTTTTATGCCGTAAAGCTTAACGCCGAGGAAAAGCTGCCCATAAAATTCGAGGATAAATACTATCTCAATCCATCTCCTGATCAAATGCGTTCGGTACACGAATTGGCTGCTGAGATGCTGCAAGGCAGAATGGGTTATCCATCCTATGTATTTCTGGATGGGAAAAACCAGCAAATTACGGTATCGCAGGGTTACAACAATGCAAAGGCGTTCCTTATCATATTAAAATATATTGCAGAAGATAAATATAAGAAAATGAGTCTGGCGGAATATCAGAAGAAGCCTGCCAATTAGACAATTAGTTTATTTTTACTTCTTAAAACTCCTGATATGGGACCATCTAGCTTTAAAGCACTGAGATTAAATGAAATTACTCCCGGCATATTCGTAAAAAGCATTGTGTCCTCTCCTATCAGTATCCTTCCCGAAGACGAAATACTCATCAAGGTAAGTTATTCTTCCCTTAATTATAAGGATGCACTTTCTGCATCAGGTAATAAAGGCATAACCCGCAAATATCCACATACACCGGGCATCGATGCTGCCGGAATTGTAGAACACAGCATCACCCATTCTTTCGCGCCTGGCGATGAAGTTATTGTTACCGGGTATGATTTAGGCATGAACACTCCCGGTGGATTTGGTGGTTACATTCGCGTTCCGGCAAAATGGGTTGTCCCAAAACCTGCCAACCTCACACTTCGCGAAAGCATGATTTATGGTACTGCAGGATTTACAGCAGCTTTGGCTCTGCGTAGGTTGGAACGCAATGGTCAACTTCCTGAATCCGGACCTATCTTGGTTACCGGCGCTACAGGTGGAGTCGGGAGTATCGCGATAGCACTACTTGCAAGAG
>DASVHX010000422.1:0-3885 GCA_036382355.1 Bacteroidales bacterium | reverse complement strand
GTTACATCAAGATAGGGTATTCCTTTATACTGACCGGTATTAAAAGTATCGCATACTACATAAGTATCTACCGAATTGCCGAGACAGTTGTTGGAAAACAATTTAAACGTATAGAACAAAGGAGACTTAAAAGTTCCTTTGGCAGGATCGCTTGACAACAAAGATGTAAGCGTGGTAAAATTTGCCATTTTCACCACATCAGCATGGCGAATAAAAGAATTTAAACATTGCGCTATTGGCAATACATTCATAAAATTCCTTCCAAAAGCGCCCCACTCATCTACAGAAAGGTAGATTGGATTTTTAAAACTCATCTTTGCTTTTGCTGTTGCAACCTGGCCTGCAACCAATCGAATCTTTTCATCAAAATCCATAGCGCCATTTCCCATGTAGGCGTAATAATTATCAGGAGAGCCTCCTTCCCAGTAGCGATGGATAGAAAGATAGTTAATCTTATCGCCAATACCTTCTAACACTTTGCTGTTCCAGTCAACCCATTTTCCTGTAGGTTCATAATATGACGAACCTGAGCCAACCAGTTGGATAGTATTGTCAACCGATTTCATCGCCTTTGCGGCCTCTCTTGCGGTTTCTACATAGTCTTCCGCATTTTTGTGGCCAAGCTCCCACGGCAGACCATCAACTTCATTGCCCAAATCCCATATTCTAACGTTGTATGGTTCGGGATGACCATTCTTTGCTCTCAGGTCTGAGTAATAAGTACCTTTTTTGTAGTTGCAGTATTCAACGAGGTAAGAAGCGTCCAGTATAGACCCGAGGCCAAGGTTTACGGCTAAAATATTTTCGCTGCCGATAGATTGATTCAGCGCCATCCATTCATCTGTGCCGACATGATTGTTGTCAACGCCTCCCCAGGCAAGGTTTATACGTGTTGGCCGCTGATCCTTTGGACCGATACCATCTTTCCAGTCATAACCCATCAAAAAATTTCCGCCGGGCCAACGCATGTTGGTAACCTTAAGTTCTTTCATCGCATTAATATAATCTTTCCGGAAACCGTTTTCATCAGCTAATGGCGATGACGGATCATACAGATTGCCATAGAGTGTGTTGAACTCAACAGAATCCGGCAAACCCATTCTGCGGCCATTGAAATGAATTGGCTCCATAAACACACCGTAAATCTTCGGATCAATTTCGCCAATGGTACGGTTAAGATCAATTTTTATAGTTGCATTTTGAGCGGACGTTGCAAGCCACAGGCCAACGGTGCTCAAAAGCGTAAAAATGGTTTTTTTCATGCTATGTCATTTTATAAATATTTGAATATGCAGTAACCCGGACAATGTTTCTTCGTTTGCAGTAAAATGGACCCTGGTGAAGTGGACTTCGTATGCCCTATCCCGTTTTATCCTCCAAAACCCTCTGTCTGTTGCTTTTCGTTGAAAAATAAAAACCTTGCACAAATGCAACCTGTATTTTATCACTTCACATCTGAAATTAGAGGTACTGTTTTGCCGCCAAATCTTCTGATTTTAGCAACCGGTTACCTAAATAGCGTGTTGCAACTTCTTCCATCTTTTACCAGTATAATTGACCGTCGTTAATAGAGCTTCAACATATTTATTTACAGCACTATTATTAAAATCAACAATCGCTATATCAAAAACAATAATTTCATTATTCATCTCGATGCAAATCAATCGTTGAAACGCTAAAGTAACGAATTGTAACAGGAAATTGACAATCGGTTACATTTAAGATATTTTTTCTACATTGCATATTATTGCACCGTTATTGAGGATATGTGAATGCCTTCCGTGTCACCACATCGTAAGTGGTGCGGGTTTTTACCGCATGCTCCCATGATTCATGACAAGGTAAAACCTCTGACTTCCACTTTTCAAAGGTTTTCAAAAGCAATACCAGGAAATCCGAAAATGCCGGCAACAGATGAGGATACTAATAAGAATGCTACTTCCTAATATGTAACGAATGAAACAAATATTTTCAATTCTTTTACTATTTGCATCGACCACTGGTTTTTGCCAAGATAAACCTCCTTTGAAACTATGGTATAATAAACCTTCCGGCGATAAGTGGGAAAATGCCTTGCCTATCGGGAACGGGAGACTGGGAGCAATGATCTACGGAAACGTAGATACGGAAACGATCCAGTTAAATGAAAATACCCTTTGGAGCGGCAGCCCCAACAGAAATGATAATCCTCTTGAATTAGATTCTTTGGAAGAAATAAGGCGTTTGATATTTGCCGGTAAACAAAAGCAGGCAGAGCTCCTGGCAAACAGAGTTATCATAAGTAAAAAATCGCAGGGTCAGATGTTTGAACCGGCGGGTGAGTTAAATCTTATATTTAAAAGTCAGGGTAAATATAAAAATTATTATCGTGAACTGGATATAGAAAGAGCTGTTGCAAAAACTTCTTACCGAGTGGGCGATGTCACTTACACAAGAGAAATACTGGCATCCTTTCCGGACAGGGTAATTGTAATTAAATTATCAGCAAGCAAACCAAAGAGCATTTCATTTACGGCTTTTTATACAACACCGCAACCGAAAACTGTAATTAAAACAACGACTGATAAACAATTAACGATCGCAGGAACCACAATAGACCATGAAGGAGTAACCGGCTTAGTAAAATACAAAGGTATCAGTCAATTTAAACCTGATGGTGGCTCTTATACTTCAACCGATACTTCTGTAGCAATAACTAATGCAGACGCAGTTACCATTTATATTTCCATCGCAACCAACTTTAATAATTACCATGATATTACCGGCGACGAAAATGAAAGGGCAAAAGCCTGTCTTAATAAAGCGGTAACAAAAAGTTTTGCTGCCATGTTAAAAGCACATGTTGCAGCGTATCAAAAATATTTTGGTAGGGTAAAACTTAACCTTGGAACCACTGATGCCGCAAAGTTGCCAACAGATGAGCGGCTAAAAAATTTCCATGCAACAAACGATCCGCAGTTTGCTACCCTTTACTACCAGTTCGGCCGGTATTTATTAATTTCTTCATCGCAGCCTGGCGGCCAGCCGGCAAATCTTCAGGGGATATGGAACAACAAATTGTATCCGCCCTGGGACAGCAAATACACCATCAACATCAACGCTGAAATGAACTATTGGCCTGTTGACAAAACTAACCTGGCTGAATTAGATGAACCTTTTATCCAAATGATTAAAGACATCGCTGTAACAGGTAAACAAACGGCAAAGGAGATGTATGGGACGAGAGGGTGGATGGCCCATCACAACACCGATATTTGGCGTGCAACCGGTGCAGTAGATGGGGCTTTTTGGGGCGCATGGAGTAATGGCGGTGGGTGGACCAGCCAACATTTATGGGACCATTATCTTTATAGCGGCGACAAAGCTTTTTTAAGGTCAGTTTATGCGATATTAAAAGGAGCAGCTTTGTTCTATGCTGATTATCTCGTTGAGCATCCTAAGTATCATTGGCTGGTAGTGTGCCCCGACGAATCACCGGAGAATGCTCCGGCAGCACACCAGGGATCTTCGCTTGATGCTGGTGTAACAATGACCAATCAAATTGTATTTGACGTATTCTCGACGGCAATAAATGCTGCCAAAATTTTAAATGAGGACCAGGCACTTTCTGATACTCTAAAACAATTGCGCAGCCGTTTGGCACCAATGCAAATAGGGCAATATGGGCAACTCCAGGAATGGTTGGATGATGTGGATGATCCGAATGATCATCACCGACACATTTCACATTTGTATGGGTTGTTTCCATCGAACCAGGTATCACCTTACCGCACCCCTGAATTATATAGCGCAGCAAAGAACACTCTTATACAACGTGGGAACATATCTACTGGCTGGAGCATGGCATGGAAGATAAACTGGTGGGCGAAAATGCTGGATGGTAAC
>DASVHX010000421.1:0-3902 GCA_036382355.1 Bacteroidales bacterium | reverse complement strand
TACAGTATTGTAAATACCCCAGCCATAATCCGGGTGACCTTTGGCATTACGGCTGAACGCACCGTTTTCCCAGTCGTCCTGTGAGTTGTACATAGGCTTCCAGGATTTGATTCCAACTGTATCAACTGTTGCCCATCCTGAAGTATCTGACTTGGGGTAGGTGTATAGCATTACACTTGCGCCTTCGTTTATCATAATGCTGGAACTCCTGTTGGGGGTACGGAATGCTATGTCCCACTGAGTACGAGGCACCGATGCGACTTGTCCGTTCGCCATACTATAATATATTTCGTTCGCGTAACCTGCACCCATCGCAACAGAGTCCTTTACCAGGCCTTCACTGTTCCGGGCCTGTAGAAATTGGGCTGAAAGTGCAGTAAGTGCTATCGCCAATATTGATATGTAAAAATTCTTTTTCATGATTTTTTCTTTTAAAACTTTCAGCGCTAAATAGGCTAAAGGTAGCGGGTTATAACTAAAATGAGTTGTAGATATTCGGTAATTGATGATGGCATTACCTGGTATTAGCCTTGAGCGGACTTTTCGTTGTAAAAGGCTTTACTAATGAAAACAAATACGAAACAGGAAAGCGCTAATTGGCTATTAAAGGGTATTGTAAATTAGGCTTGCGGAGGACCGCGCAATTGAGAAAATGCGAATCCGTCATCATTAGGGATGACTGGATTAGCTAAAATACTATTGAGGGTAGTAATTACAAAGGTTGGTTCACGGAATGAGAATCCAACTGATGTTTGTATGTCGGAATTAAAATCATTTGCAGGAAGATGAAACCCTGTAGTTTCATCATTACCATATCCCGGAGCAGTTTTGGATTTATTACGCGAACAGGAATTCACCTGGGGAATCATTTGTTTCCCCCAAATATGATGCTGATGAAAATTGATAAGTGAACCTAAATAAAACCACCCTATGGCAAAAGCCCAGATTAATAAAAGGTGTTTTTTATGTTTTTCAGGTAGGTTCATGAGTAGACGACCAATTCAAATAGTCGTGCAAAAGTATACATATGTTTGAATATATCGCAGAAAAATTGCTGTTCTTTATTTAAATTCTTTTTTCAATAATTCCACCCATTTTGAAATACGCTCTTCTGTAAGTTCATGTTGGCTATCTTCGTCTATGGCGAGGCCAACGAACATTCCTTCTTTTTCCGCTGTAGAATAGTAAAAGTTATAACCTTTGGTGGAACAGAACCCAACTACATTCTTTTTATAAGGAATACGGCAGAATATCGTACCCATGCCATCTACAAAGCTTTCAGGGTATTCTATTTGGTCGCCCAACCCAAAGAGCGCTATTTTCTTTTTAGATAGGTCAGTTTCAACCAAAGTGTCGATAAACATTTCCCAATCACCGTGCATTTCGCCAATTCCCCATGCAGCGGTGCCGAATATCAAGTTATCATGTTTGAGCAAATCAACATCAGTGGCGTCACTTACGTTATAGAGTCTAGCATTCTCTTTGCCAAAAGCTTTCTGAATTCGTTGAGCTACTTTATGAGTGCTTCCGCCGGCATTGCCGCCGAAAAAAATTCCAATTTTTTCCATCAGGTTAAAATTACAAAAGAATATATCCCACACAAACCTACATATTTTTTTTACATGATGATGAAATACACCTTGAAAATAATTAGAAAGGAATGCGTATTAGTGAGTTCCGGAAAGTCTTGTCTTAGCAAATCTTATTGATTATGAGGCAATTACATATTATTTAAGATTTTCAGCAAAACCTAAGAATTATGTTTGCAATTCAGCTAGCTGATAAGGTTGTCATGTTGCTTTTGGGCAGCATTGTAAATAAGTGGAAAAACATCACGAAAGCGCATTTGTTAGCGTAAAATATGAATGCTTCCCTTGAGTGAACGCTTTACCGGCCCGGTAAGTGTAATTTCGAATACATCACACATATAATAGTAAACGCCATCGCTGCACTCGGTATTCGTTGCCTTATTTTTTCCATCCCAGAGTATCGCGGGATCAGTCGTGCTAAAAACTTCTTTACCCCAACGGTTAAATATTTTCAGATCAATTTTTTGCACAGAAGTGTAAGGGAATGGAATGAAAAGGTCGTTATAACCATCATCATTAGGTGTAAATACGTTGGGCAAGCGGTAACGGGAACAACTATCAATGTCGATGCAGATTGAATTGCTTGATAGGCTGAGATTTCCGGTAGAATCCCTGGCAGCCACTGCATAGCAGCCGGAAATGGAAGCAAGACCTGTGTGCTGATATACCATTTCGTTGGCATTTGGCACCGAATCGATTAATACTAGTTGACTTTCGCTAAGTGGTGAATAATAGATTAGAATTCTTTTCACATCGTGAGCGCACTTCTGGTTAGGAAATGTCCAATGAAGCAGATTGGTTGATTGGGCACAATTGGTTGACACTGTAAGTTGCGGAGCACAAGGCGGTTCGTTATCTTTAGCAACTGCACATGCTTGCTGCGACAGGTTGATCAATGGATCAATAAGGCCGGGTGATGAATAGCTGCCAATACTCTTTACAAAATAGCAATAGTTATTGCCATTCACCAAAGCAGAGTCAACGAACGAAGGTACAAGCGATGTAGCTAACGAATCATAATCTAAAGTAACAGGATTTTGCCTGTAAATCACATATTTATTGTTGTTCCAGGGCACAACAAAACCGAATGTCAAGTGCATCTTTTCATCACCTGGTTGTAGTTGCAGAAATACAGATGAGGCTATCTGCGAAGCACCAATCCTGAAACGATTACCAGGAGTTCTGTTGATCACGTCAATACGGTAACTTAATGCATTGTCCTGGGTGTTTATTCCAGCATCATGATAAGTAGTATCATTCAGATTGCTGAGAGAATCTATGAGTACCGGACTTACGCCATTTAAGCCTGTTGACCGATATATTAAATAAGTATATGGTCCGGGAGCCTGGGTTATGTCGATTTCGGTGGGTTTGCTCCATGCGAGGTAAATTCTTCCTTCCGTAGAACTGGTGGCTTCAACACTCACATTGGTAATAATTGCCACATCCTTTTTAAGGCTCACGCATACTTCATCAGATGCATAGCTTTCGGCTTCATCCGGATAATATGCTACAACTATATAGCAGTAATCGATACCATGAACAAGACCAGCGCCATTATTGTCATCGATAAAGGAAGTATCAGCAGGCGACCCCAGACTGGTTATAAGTTTGTATCCGGTAAAAGCAGGAACACCTGTTTCGCAGTTTCCATGCACATAACCGTAGAATCCATTTTTACGATAAATTTTATATCCGGATATATTATGGCAAGTATTAGGGCTCCACATCACATTTATTGCATTTCCCATGGGAACGGCGGTTACATTTCTGGTGGCAGGTCCAACTACTTTAATATTCCAGGTTTTAACATCGAATAACTTTACAGTATCATTATCATCTATAGCTTTGAAGAAAACCTGATAGGGAAGGCGCTGAACATGCTTGCAAACGGTATTCCATGTAAAGGTGCCAGTAACCCTCCCTGCCGAATCGAGCGGTTGGGTAAATGTGGCAGGACTAACTGGTACTAAAAGCGGTCCACCAGTGGCTGTAAGCGTAATCACATCACCATTAACATCTGTTGCGCTGATTATACCGGTAAGTGTGGTTCCTGCCTCCACACATGTGTCTGCCGGTAATTGTATAATTGGTGGTTTATTGGCACAGGAAGCAATACTGATCTGCATATCGCGTGTAACATAACCGATCTTTATCCCGTTGCGCCATTCCTCGATAAGAAAGGCAATATTGTATTCTCCCTGCATAGTTGGGCTATCCCATAATATATCGCCTGTTACATTGTTGATGGTGAATTTACCGGGATGAGTTATATCCACTTCGTTGGGAAGTTTGTATCCCGGGATATAATTA
>DASVHX010000420.1:0-4825 GCA_036382355.1 Bacteroidales bacterium | reverse complement strand
AAAGTATCTGATTATTTCGGATCGCTCACCTTTAACAGGACAGCAATGGAACAATTCCTTACCAAGGAAACTTACCACAAGGTAGTTGCTGCCATCGAAAAAGGGGAGAAGATCGACCGGCATATTGCCGACCAGGTGGCTTCCTCGCTTAAAACATGGGCTATCGAAAAAGGTGCTACGCATTTTACCCACTGGTTTCATCCGCTTACGGGTGCAACTGCCGAAAAACACGATGCTTTTATCGTCCCATCGGAAGATGGCAAAGCTATCGAGAACTTCCAGGGAAGCGAATTGATCCAGCAGGAACCCAATGCTTCGGGTTTTCCGAGTGGCGGCATACGCAATGCTTTCGAAGCCAGAGGTTATACGGCATGGGATCCGTCGTCGGCAGCCTTTATTATGGAACAAACCCTTTGCATCCCTACTATATTTGTTTCATATACAGGCGAAGCACTCGATTATAAAACGCCCATGCTGAAAGCACTGCATTCCCTTGACAATGAGGCGACATCTATATGTAAGTACTTCGACCGTAATGTGAATAAGGTAATCGCAACCCTTGGCTGGGAGCAGGAATATTTCCTGGTGGACACGGCCTTGTTTCATGCCCGTCCCGATATGGCGCTATCGGGCAGAACGCTGTTTGGACACGCTTCAGCAAATGATCAGCAACTTTCTGATCATTATTTTGGTATCATCCCCGAGAGGGTTATGGATTTTATGCGCGAATTTGAATATGAAGCGCATAGATTGGGGATACCCATTAAAACGCGTCACAATGAAGTCGCTCCAAGCCAGTTTGAATGTGCACCTGTGTTTGAAGAGGCTAACCTCTCTGTTGATCATAACCAACTCCTGATGCACCTGATGGAGAAGGTGGCCAAGCGCCACGACATGACAGTATTGCTTCACGAAAAGCCTTATCAAGGCGTAAACGGATCTGGCAAACACAACAATTGGTCCATGCAAACGGATACCGGCGAAAACTTGCTTTCACCCGGAACAACAACAAAGTCGAATCTCCGGTTTCTGACTTTTCTGGTGAATATTATAAAAGCCGTGAGCATATATTCCGATTTGTTACGTTCATACATTGCTTCGGCCGAAAACGACTTGCGCCTGGGTACACACGAAGCTCCACCGGCAATTATCTCGGTATTTATTGGATCGGAACTTTCCAATGCGCTTGATGCCATTGAAAAGAATACTAAGAATAACCCTCTTCATATGGAAAGCAGCCAGGAGATGAACCTGAATATCCCTAAAATCCCTGAGATACTGCTGGATAATACTGACCGGAACCGTACATCGCCATTTGCCTTTACCGGTGACAAATTCGAGTTCAGGGCCGTGGGTTCTTCCACAAGTTGCGCAAAGCCAATGTTGGTACTCAACTTAATCGTAGCTGATCAGCTCAGTAAATTTCGCAAAGAAGTAGATTCCCTTATCGCCGGGGAAATGACCAGGGAAGATGCTATTTACCGTGTTATCCGAAAGTATATCAAAGAATCGAAAGCTATCCGTTTCGAAGGAAACAGCTATGGCGCAGAATGGATTGATGAGGCCGGAAGACGCGGTTTGTCAAATATAACTTCTACCCCGGAAGCGTTGGATGTTATGTTGAATCCAATGAGTATCAAACTATTTAAAGATCATAATGTACTTACCGAACGCGAACTTCGGGCTCGCTACGAGATAAAGCTTGAGAACTACATCAAGAAAATCCAGATCGAATCGCGTATTATCGGCGATCTGGCCACAAACCACATAATCCCAATTGCTATTCGTTATCAAAATACGTTGATAGAGAATGTACGCGGACTAAAGGAAGTAATTGATATCAAAACGTTCGTGAAATTATCGAACAATCAGCTGCAAAGTATTAAGGAGATTTCAGAACATATTTCAGCTATCCGCACATTGGTTTTCGAAATGACAGAGGCCCGCAAAACAGGCAATGCCCTGGAAGATTCGCGTGAAAAAGCAGGCGTCTATCACGATCTGGTACTTTCATTTTTTGATAAGATCCGTTATCATGTGGATAAACTCGAATTACTGGTGGACGACGAGCTGTGGCCTTTGCCAAAGTACCGCGAACTTCTGTTTATCCGTTAAGAAATTATTGGAGAAGGATTTATATTTGGTGGGAATAATAATGGAAATACCTAAATCCATTAATTAAACGAGCCTTGCATATATGCTTTGGTCATCTCTTCCACCGGATTGTCGAATATTTGCGCAGCCGTTCCTTGCTCAATAATTTCGCCCAGGTACATAAAGATAACGTTGTCAGCTATACGTCGTGCCTGCCGCAGGCTGTGAGTTACCATTACAATGGTGTACTGGTTTTTTAGTTCGGCAAATTTCTTTTCAATAGCTTCGCTCGAAATGGGGTCGAGTGCCGAAGTAGGTTCGTCGGCCAGAATGATTTCCGGATCTACAGCCAGTCCGCGCGCAAGGCAAAGCCGCTGCTGCTGCCCAATGGATAGGGCAGAGGCGGGATCGCGGAGGCGGTCCTTTACTTCTTCCCAAAGGTTGGCTTGCTGCAAGTAATGTTCCACACGCTTATTCAGGTATTTTTTGTTCTTGCGACCGCTGATGCGCAATCCGTAAGCTACGTTATTGAAAATATTCATTGGAAGCGGGTAGGGGCGCTGCGAGAGCAAACCCATCTTCTTGCGGATCATCGTAATGTCGGTACTGGTATGCAGAATATCTTCGTCATCAATCATAATTGTTCCCTGAACCTTTAATTCAGGGTAAAGATCGGTAAGCCGGTTCATGCTCTTCAGCAGCGTTGTTTTCCCGCAACCCGAAGGACCCAGGATTACAGTAATCTTTTTCTCTTCGATATCGGTGTTAATATTTTTGAGAATATGTTGCTTACCGATATAAAGATTTAAATCGCGGATTAGAATTTTGGCCGTGTTATCCATGCCTGCTATTTGATTTTATTTTTTTGATACTTGTGCGAAAATACGCGCGACAATATACTGATTACCAAAATTATTACTGTAAGAACCACCGCTGATGCAAAAGCACGTTGTTTTACTTCCTCTATCGGCGAGCTAAGTTGAAAGAATATCGCAAGAGGCAAAGTAGCCGTTGGCTGGCTAAGCGATGTAGGAATATGATCGGTATAACCCGTTGTAAAAAGCACGGAAGCAGCATCACCAATAGCCCGGCCAAACGAGAGAAGCACTGCTGTTGTGATACCCGTTATACATTGTTTAAAAAACACCCTGTAGGCCGTTTCCGATTTTGTGGAACCCAACGAAAAAGTAGATTCCATCAGCCCCCGGGGAACAGTTTTGAGCACTTCGTCCATTCCACGCACCATTATCGGGATCACGAATAGGGTAACGGTAATTATACCCGCCAGCAGCGAGGTTTTAATTCCGAAAAAGATCATCACTGCAAACCCAAATGCACCATAAACAATGGAAGGAACACCCCAAAGCAGATCGAGAAAAAACCGGATAGTATTCACTAGTTTTTTACGCTTCACCAGATGAATATTCATATATAAAGCCACCGGAAGTCCAATGATGAAAGCCAGGAATGTTGCACCAAGCGATAAGTAGAGCGAACCGATTATTGCATTCAGTATACCGCCTTCCTTACCAAAGTAAAAGCCTCCTTTTGGTGTTTGGCTGATCATCTGCCACGACAAGGAAGGGAGCCCCTTATACAAAATACTAAAAACGATGAGCAGCAAAGCCAACACAATAATGTTTGTGGATAAGAACATCAAAATCCTGAAAAACTGCTCTTCGTATTTTTTTAACTTCAGCATATCATTTATTTAGCTTCTGCGCTCGATGCGTGTAATGGCAATGCGCGAACCAAGGTTGAATAGTAGTACAATAACAAAAAGCACCAATGCAGCCAACATCAAGGCCGAATCGTACATAGGTATCGATAGCATTTCGCCGTAATTATTAGCGATAAGTGCCGGCAATGGATATCCGGGTTGAAAAGCACCTTTGGGTATATGTGTAACATTGCCCACAACCATCAATACAGCAATGGTTTCGCCAAAAGCGCGAGAGAGGCCAAGCCCCATAGCCGAAATAATACCGGGGAAAGCCTTCTTCAATAATACCAGTTTGATGGTTTGCCAGCGGGTAGCACCAAGTGAGAGCGAAGCTTCTGTAAGTTCTTCGGGTATGGTGTGAAAAACTTCAATAAGTATATTCAGGATAAACGGGATAATCATTACTGCCAGAACAATAGCGCCGGTAAGAATGCTGTAACCTGATGTTTGCTTGCCAAAAAATGGGCCAACATAATTGGAAATAAACGGAACGATAACCAGGATTCCCCATACACCGAAAATCACCGACGGGATTCCGGCAAGGATATCAATAACCGGATGCATCACTTTAAGTACCCAGCGTTTAGCGTACTGGGTAAGGTGAATAGCTGTCAGCAGGCATATAGGCCCGGAGATAAGCAAAGCGAGGATGGTTACCCATAGCGAACTGATGATAAAAGGGTAAAAGCCAAATTTCCCCGAAAGTGGTCGCCAGTCCTTGGAAAACAATAAGTTAAAAATTGAATGCTCCTCAAGGATAGGCGCTGATTTGAAATACAGTCCGATACCCAGGATAAATGGCATAAGAATAACCAGCAGGAGGCAAATCAGCATCCAGGTATTGTGCATCTTATTGCGCAGATGCCTTTTGACGGAAAAAAAACGAAACGGCACTATGGATTCAGTTTGGATAATTCACTTTGAAGCTTCTCTGGCGAAAGCGCCACGTATCCGGCTTCATTAATATATTTCTGTCCTTCGCCCAATATCCATTTCAGAAATTCGACG
>DASVHX010000419.1:0-8462 GCA_036382355.1 Bacteroidales bacterium | reverse complement strand
CGAAAGTACATCCACGTTTCAAAACACCATACGTAAGCACCATTATCACAGGTTCTGTTGCTGTTGTGCTTGCTGGTATGCTGCCTATCGGGATACTCGGGGAGTTGGTTTCCATCGGTACGTTACTGGCATTCGTAATTGTATGCGTTGGGGTTATATTTCTGCGTTACCGCAAACCCGACCTGCATCGTCCGTTCCGCACGCCTTGGGTTCCTTTTATACCTGCGCTGGGTGCTTTGATATGCCTCGCCCAGATGCTTTCGCTTCCGCTTGATACATGGGCCAGGCTTATCATTTGGCTATTGATAGGTTTCGTCATTTATTTTACTTACGGTATAAAGCACAGCAAGCTCAGGAAAGATAATTTGCTTAAGCAGGATTAAGGACAAAAGACCTTCCAGGTTTTCAAAAACCTGGAAGGTCTTTTTTAAAGGTACTGAGGTAGTTGGCTACAGTGCTCAGTCAATCCTTGCATTGATTGATATTGCGGCAAGATGTCCGGTGGAAAAAGCCGCCTGTATATTGTAGCCTCCCGTATCGCCGTCGATATCCAGCACCTCACCTGCAAAATACAAGTGCGGAACCAATTTTGATTCCATTGTTTTTGGAGAAACTTCGGGCAACGAAACACCACCTTTTGTAGTCATGGCCATATTGAACCCGCCTGTTTTTTCTACATAAAACGGATAGTCGCAAAAAGAACTCACCAGTTGATTCCGCATGTTTTTTTGTACATTGGCCAGGTTATGATCAGGTTCAATATTTAATTGCTGCAAAATGATTTTCACCAGGCTTTTTGGGAGATCATATTTCCGGAGGAAGAGTTGTAACGTTATTTTGCCTTCTTTCGCAGTGGTTTCAATAAATGATTTTCGGAATTCGTCGGCATTCTCACCGATAAAATTAATCTTCAGGATATCGCCAGCATGGATATGGCGCGAGAAATCGAGAATTCCCGGTCCTGATAAACCTTTATGCGTAAACCCGATATCGCCCCGGTGTTCATTTATCTTTTTATTTTCACGGTATAAATAAATGGGCTTATCCTGCAAGGAAACACCTGAGAGTTCAATCATTGTAAAATCGCGGATAAATACCGGAGTTAGCGCTGGCTTTGGAGGAACTATCGAATGGGCCAGCTTTTTGGCAAACTGGTATCCATCGCCCGTGGAACCAGTTGCAGGATAAGAATTTCCTCCCGTGCAAATGACAAGGTTGCGGCAGGTAAATTCCGAGTCTTGTGTTTTTACGTGAAAAAGGCTTTCAGTTTTTTTAATGCTGGTAACGGAATTGTCGTTGTGGATCGCGACATTATTTTTCCGGCATTCATGAAGCAGGATCTGCAGGATATCCGCGGCATTGCCGGTATCCGGAAATACTTTCCCGTTTTTATCGGTAATTGTTTGCAGGCCTCTCTTTTTGAGGAAATTTACGAGATCCTGGTTCGTAAAGTGCTGGAGTGCTACCTTCAGGAATTTATAATTATCGCCGTAATGTTTCAGGAAATCGCTGATATCGCCCACATGCGTCACATTGCACCGTTCTGATCCGGAAATAAGAAGTTTTTTACCCGGTGTCGGATTCTTTTCAAGCACCAGCGTACTGCGGCATTTACAATTAAGCGCCGTAAACAGTCCGGCAGGGCCACCACCAATGATAATGGTATCGAATAATTTCAATTGGTAATTAAATTCTTTGGTTTATCGGCTAAGGTAATGCTTTTCATGCTTTTAAAATGAGCGTTTCCTTGATCATGGAGACACGATTTCTTAGCACAATATCTTTAAAAATGTGTTTTATTGGCAAAATATTTTATTGAAGAATATACAATAATATCAAAATTCAAATATCATGCTTCGACTGCGCTCAGCACTAAAAAGAATGCAAAATGCAAATTTGGAAAACGAACTCTCAATTGATTTCTCTGTCCACCAATTACTTATTGATCTTTATCCATTCAGTCAATACCTATTTCCCGCCGATATAAGTGTATTCCAGGTTCAGTTTATTTGCAATTTGCACTGTACATTTTGCATTTATTTTCTTTTCCGTTTTTTTATGTTCCGGCTTGTCCAGGTCAGGTTACTATCTTCCCTTAAAAATGGGATCTAAGCCAATGGTTCCTTCAAGGCTTTGGAGAAAGGCATCTGATTTAACATGTTTCAGTTCGCTATTGGCGTAAGCTAGTTTCTCATCAATGCGAAGTTCCTCCACAATGGATTGGTTCACCTTTTCGACTTTAAACGCTGTAATGTAATCTATTTGCGTTTGCCAATGCCTGATGTCGAGTTGCTGCTTTAGTTGCAGGCGCTTCCTATACCAGTCGCTTTCCAGCATATATTCGCGGGTAAACATCTTCCTCAGTCCAGGATCAGAGAGTCCTATGCCGTTGAAGTGGCCGTGAGCCATAATATGGATGAGAACTTGCAGCGGAGGAATAGCTTCTTCCACGCTTCCATCCTCAATATACATCATTGCGGATTTTTGCTGAGCCTCCACAATGTTATTTATGCCATCCACGTACTCCTCCAAATCCTGGAGTTCCGGGCGAAGCACTTCATCAGAGAATACCCTCATGGGCTCTTCAAATATCCTTCCCAGGTGCTTAAAAATAAAGTCTTTGGTTATCCGGTAACCCAAACGGCTCGCCAATACTTTTTGTCCCTTGTATTCAAAATCGTTCACCTTTTCGAGCAACCCTTCGCGGATCAGGTGTTGTGGATTCTTCTCCTCACGGTCCATACGGCACCATAATTCGGGGATCAGGATGCTGATATCGTGGTCGAAGCGGTTATTCGGGCCCACATGCCCTGCCGAGGTGGAGAATCCGTCGTAACCGGTAAGAATATATGATAACAGTGCATTGTTAAGGTCGGAAGTGGCCACCAGCATGTTAAACGGGCCCTTGGTTAACGCTCCTTCCGATCCGGCCCCTGTTGTGGAGGGCGATTTCCCGGTAAGGCTGCAAATGAAATCCATGAATAACTCGGGATACTCCTGGTAGTGAATGGGACTGTATACACTGAGCGAACGCAATCCAGCTTTGGCATCGGCGGGATTGTTTTTGCGACCTGCCAGAATATTGGTTACAGGGAAATGTACCGGTTCGTCCAATGGAATTTTACGGATTAGCCGTGTGCCTACTTTTGCAAGGTATGCATCTACCGGGTTGGAGAAATCGGGATTGGTCTGCAGGTAGCGTGGGTTGCCCGAGCGGGAATTATCTTCGAGCTTTCGCGCATGTGAGGGCGAAATGAAGTAATTTCCGTGTTTGTCGGCCGCACCCTTTATAATAAGCGCCTTGATGGGATCGGTATACTTATCGAAGTGTATGGCATCCTCAATAAGATCTTTCCCATGTTCTGGTGTTAGCGGCTCGAAATTGGAAGTAAAAATGTTGTTCTTCGAAAGGTCCTCTTCGGCTTGTTTGTCGTACCCGCGGTGGATAGCCTCGTCGGGGCGCTGGAAAAAGAGCTGTTCACAATTCTCAACCAGTTTTACACTCAGGTTTTTTTGATCGGGGTGGAGGTGATGGAGTTGGTTGACTGGTATAGTGATGCTAGCCGTAATGTCGTCCTCCATTTGTACTTTGGCAGCAGCAATAAAGTCGGGACGCAGCGAGTGTACATTCCACGAATTGTCCATAGCAAAGCCCACACGGAGGTAGGAGGTATATATTTTCCGGTTGTCGTACATCAGCGAATGCCCCATATGACCGTTCACTGTGTCGATGGAGAAAAGGTTGCGCCAATTGTTCCCTAATGGTTGCGTAAGGCTGATCTTTTTGATAAGGAATACAAGCGCTTTTACATGGTCGGATATCGACATTACAAATGCGTTGTATTCATCGGAATATCCATCGTAGAAGGTAAGCAGCTTAATTGTGGAACCAAGGGTGCGCTCGGGTCCCAGGATCGGGCGGCTGGTCTCCTTCTTATTTTCCGCCTGATTCTTCCACCTGTGGTTGTAGTCGTAAGCAAGAATCTCGTCGACCTTGGCGAAATCTTTATCCTTATCGTCAATATAGAAGGTGCCATAAATGATGGCATTGAGCAGCGATTTGGAGATTTCCGACTTTCCGCCGCCCGAAACCGTGCTTGGCTTATGCAGGAACGACCCCTCAGCGAAGGTAAGTACCAAATACCAGTTTGGTGCAAAGGGATGCTTTTCCATATGTACCTTTTGTCCGCTGGGAAGCACGTAGTAGTGGTCGCGAAGCAGCTTGATCCCGGTCTTCCTGCCTTTATGTTCCCACGAGATGCGGCTATCGTTAAGGGAGAACTCAACATTCTCGGGAACATAGATTACATTTGGGTATAGTTTGTCCACACCGTAGTTTTCGGGAAAGATTTGCATCATGCGGGCATATTGATTTTTCACTTCCTCAAAAGAGAATTCACCCTCAATGTTTTGAATCAGCTTTGCGGCAGATAACCAATTACCCACATTTCTTCTCGAAAAAGCAAGTGTTCCACCTGCGTGTTCCTCTTCGCAAAGGCCCAGCATGTTTGCAGCATAACTTATCTGGGTTTTCACCTCTTTTTTGGAGTAGCCAAAGTAGTTGTCGGCAAGTAAGGTAATTACCACGCCGTTCTCATCACGGCAGGTTACCTTAAAGGAAACGCCATCATTATACAATTCGTTTTTATCTTTCCAGCAAATGCCATCACGGCGTTGGCGCCCGGTGGCATCTTCCCAGTTTGGAAGGCCAATTTCAGACTTTTTCAGTTCTAACAATTGTGGGGCCAGGATTACGCATCCGGTATGGCCGGTCCAGTGTTCAATATCCAGGCCCGAGTCGTTTCTAAAGAGGTAAGGATCGCCGGCATTCCCGAATATCGATTCAACAAAGTCGAGGTTACTTACCAATGAACCAGGGGCAAAGAAGCGGATTTCCATGGTCTTTCGGGGCATAATCCCTGGAACCTCGGGCGAAACAGTGGGACGCAGCAGAAGGGATGTCCACACATGTGCTTTATTCTTTTGAGCCGAAGTAAACGGCAATACCATATATTTCTGCGGTGGGGTGAGGGCTGCATGAAGCATATGGGCGAAAGCAATTTTTGGCACCTCTTTCTTATCGGGAGGAACCGGTAGTCCACCTACTACAATGTGAAATGAATCCTTGGTCGTGCGGCGATCGTGTAAAGGGTTATGCAGTATTCCCTGGGCAATGCGATACGATTTTATCAGCTTGTTCTCAAACTTATTGGCGTTTGGAGGAAGGCTGACCTCCCGGCCAAGTCCAGCCTTATCGAGCACAAATGAATCGAACGGTAAGCGAAGGGATTTATCGAATCCAACATCGTTTAAATAGCTATTGATGAAGTTCTGAATGCGCTTATCGGCAGGGTTAATAATCTCTGAAGAAAGCAGACGCATCGTCTCTTTGTAGTTTTCCAGGAGGCTTTCCGCTAAGTTTACAAACTCTTGTTCCGTCATTCCCTCTTGCAAATCGTTGGCATCTCCCTCGTAAATGGGTTGTCCCATAGAGGCAAGCTTCATGTTGATATAGCGGATAATATCTTTATGCTTTTTTTCTGTAATTTCCGGTGTATTGTAGTTACTTAAACCCATATCTTGTCCTGTTCAATTAATTCGGTAAAATTAGTCATCTTCTTAACACTACTAACTTTTCACTGCTTTAGAACATGTCATGAGTTATAAAGCAGAGGCTACATCCATACTTATCATATCTGTCAAATTGTATTTTATGCGTGGCTATATGAAATACAGCCTACTTTTGCGAACACAATGATTTGTAATAATCATTCTGGGATTTGATACCAATACAAATAAATTAATTTACACTTGGCTGTTCTCCCAAAAATCATACTGGCTCCTCTGCATGGCTACACTGAAGCGCTTTTTCGCGAAGCCCTTGCAGCATGCTTTGGCGGATTCGACGAAGCGGTAGCACCATTTGTGGCACTTTCGCGTGCCGAGCGTTTTAATCCCATCAGGTTACGGGATGTGAAGCCATCGCGTAATACGCGCATGCCTGTGGTACCACAGATTTTGGGCAACGATCCTGTAGCGTTTATCCAGGTGGCTGAGGCTTTGCACGAAATGGGCTATACACGCCTGAACTGGAACCTGGGTTGTCCCAAACGAGCTATTGCTGCCAAGCTACGAGGCTCGGGCTTGCTGCCTCATCCCGGGATTATTGAAACTATTTTAGAAAAAGTTATTCCTGCGATTCCGCAACGAGTGAGTGTGAAGTTGCGTTTGGGGCGCAATCATCCTGATGAGATTTTTCCGGTAATTGAAGTGTTAAACAGGTTTCCGCTGGAGTCGGTGATTGTGCATCCCCGCATAGGGTTAGAAATGTATGCTGAAAACGCGGATGTGGAAATGTTTGCAAAAGTACTGCCGCTTTTCAGGCATCCGGTAATTTATAACGGCGATATTTTTTCGGTTGATGATTATTTGCAACTCAAACTCCGCTTTCCTTCGGTCGCTGGATGGATGATGGGGCGGGGCGCACTTGCCAATCCTTTCCTGGCAGAACAGATAAAGGGACAACATCTGCCAGATTCTTTAGGACAGCGTAATCGTTTTATTGGCTTCATAAATCAATTACAACAGCATTATGCTAACGAAAGCCGTACAAAACATTTTGTGCTCAACCGCATGAAAGATAACTGGGGCTTTTTCGCTTTCCGCTTCCGCAACATTGAAGAAATCTACCGGAAGCTTATCCGGTTGCAAACGCTTGAGGAGTTTCAGACCATGCAAACATCAATTCTCGCTACAGCGGATTGGGTCGATATCCGACATGATACTTCAGGGTTTTCCGGTGCTAAAGCCGACAATAGTATGCCTGAAGGATAAACGGGCTTAACTGTTTGTGTTATTGCATCTTCTAATCTTAGAATTTGAGAATTTGTAGATGTGATGATTTGAAGATGTGAAAATGTAAAGAAATAGTTTTGTGATATTTTTAGTCAGCTCTTCGACAAAATTAGGGCATGGCCAAACGCTAAAAGCTAACAGCCTTCTTTCTGCCGTTCCAGGATAGATTTCCCTGCCCAATGCCCCATCGAAAAGCTGGCTTGTAACAAAAAGCCACCTGTAGGCGCATCCCAGTTCAGCATTTCGCCGATGGCAAATAGATTTGGATACTTTTTAAAAGAGAAATCCGGATTCATTTCAGCAAGGTCTATTCCACCGACTGTTGAAATGGCTTCTTCAATGGGCCTTAATGAATTTACAGGTATGACAATTTCTTTTAATTTTTTTGCAAACCGTACGGGCGATAAAAAACATTCCTTGCTTGTAAATGCTTTGATAATGGCGAGTTGCGCGCTGTTCAGATTAAAAACGGTTGCGTAATCTTTCGTATTTATTTCTTTACCTTTTATTTTTTCCAGAAGCTGATCTGTTGTATTGAATGGTTTCAGATCGAGCATTATGTGTACTGATTTATTTTCCGAAAGTGCTTTCCTGATTTCAGGAACTATGGGATAAATGGCATTGCCTTCCAATCCGTACTCCGTGATCATTACTTCGCCTTTTTCGTGGGCGTGATTGATGGAAACAGCTATATTTTTCAAAGGTTTTCCGGCATGGTTTAATTTTATATTCTCCGGCCATACGATATTTATTCCGCAGTTGGAAGCCTCGAATGGCAAGGTATGTATTCCAATATCTTCGAAGTGTGCTTTCCATGTGCCTGTGGATCCTGTTACCGGCCACGAAGCGCCTCCCAGCGCGAAAATAATGTAATCAGCTGTAAGCATATTTTCCTGTTCATCATGCTTTACTATCACATTTTGATTTTGATGGAATCGAACGAATTCATGCTTCAGGTGAAATTGTACATTCTGCGCTTTTAATATGACTGTTAATTTATTTAAAACATCAAAAGCTTTGATTCCTGTCTCCGGGAATACCCTGCCGCTTGTTCCGACATATGTAGGAATACCAATCTTTAAAAGCCATTGTCGTAAAGCCGCTGGATCAAAATCGCGCAAGGCATTTTTTAAAAAGTATTCCGGTGAATATTTATGAAATAATTCTTCGCCCTGCGCGCTATTGGTAATATTGAAACCGCCTTTTCCTGCAACCAATAATTTCTGGCCAACATTTTTTTCTTTATCGTAAATATGCACATCATTAAAAGGGCTCAGCACGTAGGCAGCCATCAGGCCTGCCGGTCCTCCGCCAAATATGATGATTTGCTTCCTGTTCATTTACGCAAAGTCGAAATTAGTTATAGTAATATACAATGGGATTAAAATTTTAATAATGATTACGGAATGACCACAAAACACTCAAATAGCAAATAACCCTTTCTCCCGCATTTTGCGCACCGCCTGGCTATTCCAAAACAACGGAAAATCACCGGGGAAGTGTTGGTCGAATTCCTGTCCTAACAGCTGATAAGTGTATGTTTTCTGATTCATTACTGAAAGTTTTGGCATCATTTTAAAAAGCCATTCACCCCATGCTTTACTTAA
>DASVHX010000418.1:0-13643 GCA_036382355.1 Bacteroidales bacterium | reverse complement strand
CTGATAAGGAAACTTTTGCGCAAAACAACAGGTTGAGAGCAGCATCGCTATCAAAAAAGTCAGTTTCATGCTAAAATTGTCAATCATCTCACAAAGCGAATCGTCTTAATAAACAACTCATGCGAACTTCCTGTGGGGAACTTTATAAATACATCGTGGTGTCCCGACAGATTCTTTATTACTTTGTTGAATGTCTTCCAGTTATTTTCTCCATCGGTTGTAGTAACCGGTATGGTAGCAAGCGGTTTTCCCGTACCAAGATCATCCAGCCATACTTCCACGTTACCGCTGTTTTTTGAAGAGGCCAAAATTTCGACCTTCGAATTATTTCTCTTATCCTTTCCCAGCTCTACTCCCGAAATCATAAACCACCCTCCGCTTGGGGAAGTATTCGTGACAGACTTTTCAGGACCGAGGATATTTTTTTCAACACCGAAGTAGTTGCTGTATCCAACAGCAGGTAGCGACGAATAACCGTCCTTGCAAATGAACAAGTCAAAATCAGCAGGTTTCCCTTCTGCAAACAAGCCCACGCTTGTCCCTACCCAGGAATTATAGTTCGGTTGCACCTTGTCGAGGCTTACCGCACTAACAGCAGTTCCTACCGGTACCCACTGTTTGCCATCACCACTACAATACGCCATAAGGTTGTGTTCTACCCTTTCAATTTTTAGCCAAACGGTGTTTCCGAAAGGATTACTAATGCTGCGGATAGCTGTATCGAGCTTGAAAATTATTTTTCTGCCATTGTCGTAACCGCAATACAATTTCACATTAACGCTCTGGTTGCCGTTGGTAAGGTAAAGTCCGGCCTTCGTGGTATCCGTTGCATCAAAGTCCACTTTTGTAACAGCGTTATAATAATGGTCGGTTTCCTTTTGCAAAAGATGGGCACGATTTGTATCAGGCAGCAGTCGCACCCAACCCTTCCTGGCTGAAAGAGAAAATTGTGTGGAAGCTTTCCTGTTTAAAAAATGCCACCGCAGATGTAAGGAATCCGTATCAAAATAATCGGATTGGACACTCCGCCACAAAATGCCGGATGCGGGCAGATTAGGATTTTGTAGCGGTTTGGTAGTTGGCGCCATACCCCAGGGTCGGTTTCCCTCCCAAATTAGTTGATATAAACCTGTTTGGCGACCTGTGCCGGACCAGTCGTCATTCCCCACTCTTTCGTAACTCTGCCCTATTGTCCACCAGGTTCCATCATTCAGTTGAACAGGGGCAGCAATATGGTTGGGTCTGCTAAAACCGGTTTTAGGATCGGTAACGGGCTTGAAAAATTCTCCCAGTCTCTCCCACTTCGTGGAGTCAGCAGTAAGTGCGGTGGTTCGAAGTACATATTGCCCCCCGGACACATCCCCGGCAGGAAAATAATAGTAGTAACCATTGTGCTTGCTCATTACGGGGCCTTCTGCCCAACTGTATTGCGATTTAGCGTTAATCCAGTCAAGATTTATAACAGTATCTGTTAGTTGTCCATCTCTGCCTAATGCTTGTATGCGATTTATTTTCTGTAGGTTTTTAATCAGCATATAAGGCTTACCGTCATCATCCACAAAAATAGAATTGTCGTACCCGAGCGGCCCTGTCTTTGGATCGGGTTTCACCTGCACAGGATCTGACCAAGGTCCCTTAGGCGAATTAGCTTTAGAAAACCACTGGCCATTAGCCGAAAAGAAAATCCAGTAAGAGCCATAGAAGTGGGTTATTGCTCCCTGCCAGATACCCGCTGAAGGCCGGTCTGTCACAAACCCTGCCTTAGAAGGTGGAACCACCCTGCTGATCACTTCCCAATGGACTAAATCTTTAGAATGATAAACAGGTAAATATGGAGTGAAATGAAAACTGGAGCCGCAATGGTAAAAGTCATCGCCAACTTTCAGCAAAGTGGGGTCAGGATGGTCGCCAGGCAATACAGGATTGACATAGGTTTTCACCCGGTTATAATAAACTGAAGAATCCATTGGTCTTTTTTGTGCCCAAACGGAATATACATTCAATGCTAACGAACTCCATAAGATAACCCGTTTACAAATTAACGTCATTCTGTTTGTGTCTTTATTTTTTAATGAACCGAATAGTCCCCTTATCACCAATCTTTCCCCACCGCGATAATATAAATAAGACCTTATGGATTTTTTATAGGCGAACGTTCATGTCAGTTTTAACATGAGAATAGGAAAAACTAATTGAAATGTTTTCCTTTTAATCTTCATCCTCCTTTTTCTTTTCTACCTGCTAATAGTGTAAAAGAAGAATTCACTGCCGGGAGAAAGAAGACTGCTTTTTGTACCTAAAACTTCTCAAAAGCACTGAAGAAAATCAAGCGTAAAAAAACATTTGTCTCATTCATTTCAACAAATGAGAGCCTGCTACCGAAAATCAATTTATGCTCTCTGCCTGGGGGCTATATCCGTTTTATCCCAGATTATTAAAAATAAACCTCGAGAGATAAAAATTCCCGTTACGATCCTTTTAAGGAATAACTACAGGTGCGAATGTTTCAAACTTCACTTCCCTATCCCGTAACACTAATGTATCTGTAAGGTTATGAGTAGTTGTTCCAAAAACCACTTGATATTTCAGATACAGCACATCCCTTTTTTCATTTCCCCACATGTCACCTTTCTTTACAAATTCACCATTACCTGTAACAGTATATGACGAGGTAGATGCCGGACCAGAAACTGTGCATTTACCATTATTGTCAAAACTCAGAAATAGCTGGAAGGGAGCGTTAATATTGCCTTTGTTTTTAGCATTCAACGACATAGTATCCAGTGTCAAAGATTTTGTAAACATGCTAACTACTTGATCCTTTTCTACAAAGGCATTATGATATACTACTATAGTATCCAATGCAGTATTATTATTATTCCCCGTTGCAATATCAATCCCCCTTCTAAGATATGCGCCATGATAAGGATTGACATATTTAACAGCATATAGAACAAAGTCCTTCGGTGCAATATTCCAATCGCCGGCCTGGCGGGGATCAGGAGCTGTTTTGGTAGTTGACCCTCTGAGAACAGAATCAACATTTGTAGCAGAAACGATCCTCATTGGAATAACAAAAGTGTTTTTTATGGACTGGGGATCGGCAAAAAATGCATCTGTTAGCTGAACTTCAATACCACCCATTACACTGCCTGCAGGAATTGTAATCTTCAAGTCTTTTGGCAAAGTGTAATAGTTGCTGGGCATGGCAATAACATCATCTCCGGTAGCAGAATTAAATTTTACCTTCTGTGTAAGTGAATTGTCTACCGATAAAGTAAGAGTGATATCTTTTTTGTTTTCATACACACCACCCATCGTTGCCATTATTAAAAACTTGTGCTGATTATCCAAACTATTGTCAACTATTAAATCCTCTCCCAGTTCCAGTGTTTTTACCGGTGACTGATAGGGGAAATATACAGTTGTGTACTTATAATCTGGAAACGCCCATTTTTTATTACATGCAGTAAGCATGGAGAGCAAAACAAATGATATCAAATAAAATCGTTTCATTTCGTTATTTATTAATAATTAAAAATTGGTGTTACCACCCTTTGTTTTGTTGAAGCTTAAATTTCAAGACTTCGCTTAATGGAATTGGACCATAATACATATAATCCGAATACTGCCTGTTCTCTATGGGTTGCACTGTATAAACATTGTTGTTGATTATTACACCTTTAGCCTGTTCAGTCAGGATATCTTTCCAGCGTCGCAGATCCCAAAACCTGAAACCTTCAAAGCTTAATTCCAGGCGTCTTTCATTATGAATCAATTTGCGCATATCGTCTTTATTAGTAATAGACGCCAGGTAATTATCAGGTTGCGTGATCCCGGCTCTTTTACGAATGGCTGCAATAACATTGCGGGCCGAAAAACCATAGGTACCCATACCGTCAGGACCCCATGCTTCATTAGCCGCTTCCGCATAAATCAAAAACATCTCCGTATACCTTATATGAACCGGGTAGTGTTTTTGAACTGTGCTTGAAGTTGGATTAGCATTCACATCTTCTCTTAACAACTTACGCAAATAATACCCGGTTCTCGTTGATGTGGGAAGCATGTTAACTGCATCATTGGTAGGAGCATCGCTTTTAGTAAAGATGGTTTTGTTTGATATAGAACCACCGTTAACCAAAATATAGTTCTTCAACCTGGGATCACGACCATTGTAGGGATTGGTTGAAACATAACCGCTGGCAATGTCTGTTATCGGGTAACCGTTAGCCATCGGAAAGGCGTCTACCAGGTTTTGTGTGGGATTAACCCTTCCATTTCCATAAAGTGTTGGCGGAAAGTTGGTTTGTTCAATGCTGTTGGATGTACCGATACTACCCCTCCACAACATTTCCTTCTGATCGATGTTAGAGGCAAGATTTATTGCATTCACATTCGCAGCAGTATAAAACAATGCACCTTGCGGATCCAGCCCTGCTATACCTCCGTTTAAAGTAAGTACATTGCCAGAAAAATTGGCTGCATCCTGCCATTTATCTGGTGTTCCCTGCGGGTTGAATGCCGGGCTCGCTGCCAGTAACGCAGCCCTTGCCCTTATTGCTTTTACAATGCGGGCAGATACACGTTCCCTGTTGAAATTTCCAAAAACACGGTTATAGTCTGCTACTGCCATGCCGGTATACTTAGCGGGTATCTGAGCTGCAGCAATATCACTATAATCGAGTGGCAGATATTTCTCCGCCAGGTCAAGGTCACTGTAAATCTGTTGTATGCATTGTGCAAACGTATTACGGGGCCTTGAGAAATCAGAATTGGGGTCCAGAGGTTCTGTAATAATGGGCACACCAAGCAATTCACCACTGGTGGTGTTACCGGCGTGTGCCTGAAGAAGATTCAACATAAATAATCCTCTCAAACCATAAGTTTCTCCTTTTAAACGATCCTTAAATAAAATATTGACATCCTTATTCAGGTATGACCAGTTTACAGTATCCACTTCCTTTAGAAAAAGGTTCATGTAAATGATGGCTGTATAAGAATTGGTCCATTGGTCCATCGGATTGTTTGCTGCTGACCATGACCCCGTTGCCATATTTAAAAGGGGGCTAAATTTATCATTGGTTACAGCATCATCTGTAGCTACTTCGCTAAAGGAGTAACCGTTTGTTGTAAGCCTTGCATAGGCATTCATTAAAATGCCTTCTGCATAATAAGGATCATTATAGATACCCTCAAGGGTGCGGTGGTTATCGTCAAGTGGGGAAAGGTTCTTTTTACATCCTGCAAACACTATCCCAAAAAGAAGAAATACCAGTAATTTTTTACACATGTTTATCATTATTTTATTACGTTAGATGATATTTTTAAAAACTGGCTCGGATGCCAACAGTGAAATATCTGAATTGAGGCGTGTTTCCAACAGCTAAATCCAAAATTTTACGGTTCTTGGAGAAAGTGTATAGGTTCGAACCTGACACGTACACCAGCATATTCTTAATAAATTTATTGCCCAATGCTTTATCTGAAAAATTGTAGGTAAGCTGCACTTTACTTAAATCAAATCTGTCAGTTTTATACAACCAGAAATCTGATACACGAAAATCATTGTTATTTTGTTGAGAACTCAAGCGGGGATATTTTGCTGTTTGAGCAGTAGCAGGTGTCCACCTGTCATTTACCACTTCAGAGTATTTAGTGTCGCCAGAAACCCAATAATAATTATTGTTGTTTATGCCGTTGCCACCATTAGAGCCTGTACCTTGTAAAAACAGGTTGAAATTTCTATATGCTACATTAAAGTTGATGCCGAAATTTAAAGGCGATAAATAATGACCAATTACTACTTCATCCCGGCTATCAATTATATTATCACCGTTTTGATCTTTATACTTTATATCGCCAGGCTTTACTTCGCTAAACAGTTGACGTGGGTGTGTATTTATATCGTTCTGATCCCTAAAAAACCCGTCGCTAACCAGGCCGAATATTGCATCAACTGCCTGGCCGTTTCTATTTTGATAAGCATCAAGATAGAGTTCATCCCGTTTGGTTACCTGCGATTTAGTATAAGTAGCCGTAGTACCCAGGTTAAATTCTACCTGTCCTATTTTTTTGTTCACATTTAGCATTACATCAAACCCGGTATGTTGTTGCGCATTGTAGTTGGTGTATGGAATAAATGAACTGTAGTAATTTGGATATTGGGAAAACCGCTGTGTAAGCAGGCCATTCATTTGTGTCTTAAAAAAAGTGGTTTGTAAAGCTAGTAACTTGTGAAAGAAGGACCCTTCCAGGCCTATGTTTATCTCTTTGCGTTGCGGAAATGAAAGGTTGGGGCTGGCTCCGAAGGAAGAGGTGGTTGTTTGGTTCTGACCTTGTATACCATCATTCCATGTAAAATATGCACCCCTTTGATATATGTTGTCATACAAATAATAATTGCTTATGTCAAGGTCAGTTTTCAGAATACCTGCAGAAGCAGACAACTTCAGGTAATCAATTGCTTTTGCGCTAGATAGAAAGTTTTCTGAACTAATTAACCATCCCACGCTTACCGTTGGTGAGAACCCTGTTCTGTTACCATCCGGCAATTTGGTGGAGTTTACATAAGTACCGGTAAAGTCAGCCAAATATTTATGTTTGTAATTGTATCCCATTTGTAACCCAAGATGGGAATTTGTAATGGGTTGATATACACGATTTACAGTTAGGGATGAAGTATAACCCAGTAACATAACAGAAATATTATGATTGTTATTTACCGTTTTATCATAACTAAGCCACGAAGAAAAACCTATATTCTGCGTTCGCGCAGTGTTATTGATATTTTGCGTACCCGGGCGGGCATCTACACCAAATTTTTGAAGCTTCGTTAATGAGTCTGAAGTTGCATTCCATGTGGGTGTATATACTGCATAGGTATTGCTGATTGATTGCAGGTACGAATTTGAATAATCCAGGTTAAACAAAGTATGAAAAGACAATCCCGGTAACAATGATTTAAGATTGGCATCAATATTATTAGTAATCTGAAATTTACGACTGATACCCTTATCATATCCGCTAACGTATAAGTCAGCAATGGGATTGCTAAGGAACTGTTGCGTACCACCTAGTAGGTATTGACCTTCAATAATATTGCGGCTGGCACCTACCAATCCAAGAGAAGCTTTGTCGTTGGGAGAGATTAAACTTATAGGAATAAGCGGGATGACACTGTTGGGCCTAAAGGTAGCAGCATTGCCCCAATAATTCCCTCTCGCCCTGCGGCTATCGTTAAAAATAGCGGATACATATACTGAGCTTGAAATATTATCATTCAATTTCAAATCAACATTGCCCCTGAAGTTTAAACGGTTGTCTCCCTCGTTTGCACCTTCACCAACTTTTAATAAAGTTGAACTGTTTGACCAACCGATGTTTGAATAAAATCTTGCATTATTGTTTCCGCCAGAAAACTCGGCGTTGACGTCAGTGGCATTCTGGTATTTTTTAAGATACTGGGATGAGTAGTAATCGATGCTTGGATAACGATATGCATTACCGGTACGATAATTTTGAATGGTGGCTGCATCATATAAATCTGTAAGGCCATCATTACGGCGTGCTTCATTATACAAAGTCATGTAATCGGCAGAGTTAAGGTAGGTAGGAAGTTCCTTTGGCAAAGCGATACCTGAATTTACCCGTACAGAAATTTTGCGAACGTTGGCTTCGCCTTTTTTTGTAGTGATAAGAACAACGCCTTTTGCAGCCTGGCTACCATAAAGCGCCACCGCATTTACACCTTTTAAAACCGATATTTGCTCCACTTCATTCAGTGTAATATCAGCATAGGCACGAGGTACTCCGTCTATCATCACAATGGCATTTTCCATTCCCCAAATGTTATTGGTTCCAATCAATCCCGCTACCCTGCCATTTATCCCTCCTTGTACCGAAAGATTATAATCCCTGTTAATATAGGTTTCAGGACTAAGTACAGTAACAGCATCAGAAAGATCTTGTTTGTCAATTTTTCTGAAAGGAAGATTAACTACCTGGGTTTCATTTTCTATGGCAAGAACGATGTTTGCCGGTATTGCATTAGCCTTTAAGGTTAGCAATTTAAACCCTTTGGCATTAATAATTATAGTTGAATTCACTGGTACTGCAATGGCAAATTGACCCGTGTTATCTGTATAAGTAACTATGTTACTTTCACTGGATGAGACAAGGGCGGCAAAAATGGGTTTGCCTTTGCTGTCACGAACAATTGAGTGTAGAGTAACATTCTGTGCTTTTAAATTGCCCAGGAAGCAAGATAAACAGACACACAATGCTGACCATATTTTGATATATTTCATTAATTTAATTTTAGAGATGATATCTTTTTTGTTAAGATTTGATATCTTTCGTTTGTTACTTTAATAATATTTTTTAATCTTTCATTTTTCTATTTAACTCTGGTCCAGTAAGTATTTATTACCAGCCCGGGTTTTGCCCGAATGTTGGATAAAGATTTACCTGGTTTACTGGTAACGGAAGCCAATTATGTTTCTTTTCAAATACTCTTGTAACCACAACTCTTTCTTTTAGATTGATAGGCTTACCGTTTGATCCGCGGTCAAAGTCGATGACTGTTTTTTCTTTGTATTTTGTGTCACCAGCCACGCCCCATCTGCGTAAGTCGTGCCAGCGCAAACCTTCAAAAGCAAGCTCAACCGCTCTTTCTCTCATTAATTCTGGCATAAAAGCATCTTTAGCGCCTGTGTATCTTGCATCCATTCCTGGTAAACCTGCCCTTGCTTTAACTATGTTTACAGCTGCTTCTGCTGTTAAGTATCCGGGATAACTGCTTTTTGGTGTTCCATATCCCTGTAATACTGCCTCAGCATACATAAGATAAACATCGGCTAAACGCAAATAAGGTATTACAATATTGATATTGTTCCATTCATTGTCAGTATTATTGCATTTGTTTGTTACGAACTTGCGTTCAAGATATCCCGTACGGCAGGCAGAAGCATCTATGCGCAAATTTCCGCCGGTATAGAGATTGGCGAAACGGTAGGCAGCATTGGCACTACCCTGGATCATTTGCTCACCATCGTAAGTAATACACTTATAAAAACGGGGATCGCGATTTGACCACGGATCAGTAATATCATAACCGGAACCTGCAGCATCCAATGGCAAACCGTTGGCCATTCCAAAATAGTTTACATAGTTCGCAGCCGGTGATGAAATACCAGCTTCCCCTCCCAATGGTGGTGGGATAAACATGTTAACCAATGACCATCTTGATTCCCATCCCGCATAAGTAGGGGGTCCAAACAAAACCTCCGGATAACCAGGGTGTTTTCCGTAAGAAGATATAGTAAACCAGTTTTGGCTGTAGTTGTTCCAAGGAAGCAATTGATAATAGGCTTCTCCACTTTCTGAAAGTTTCAGCGTTCTGTAAAACGCATCTGCTGCCTGTTTGCACAATTCCTGATCGTAACCAACATTTCCTGTTGATTCCTGGTTCTCCATTGGGCTTGCTGCATAAAGCAAATCTCTGCCTTCAAAGGCAAGAGCGGCAGATCTTGTTGCACGCTGTTGATTATTACCCAAAGTTGCCTGTCCAACAGTAGTATTGTCCCAATTAGCCGGTAATAATGCTGCAGCATCTTCAAAGTCTTTTGCAGCTTTAAGAGCTGTTGCACGATAACTTAATCTTGGTAAAACCAGCTTTGCTGAACTGGATAATAAGGTATCAATATAAGGAAGCCCACCCCAGAAACTCATTAACTGGAAATGAAAAAAACCACGGAAAAACAGGAGCTGACCTTTAATAAGATTTTTTTCCTCCTGCGTGGCATTCACCATTTTATCCAGATTAGCCAAACCAAGATTGGCTTTGCGTATACCGTACCAACTTAATGGCCAAAGTCCTTTGTTATGGCTTTCATTCGGATCGGTATTTGGTCCGCTGTCATCAAGCCAGCTATTATCCCAACCACCTCCACCTGTTTGCCAGGCCCGATAATTACCATTATCAAACTCAGCGTTCAACCTGTAGGTTGCGTTCGTAGTCGCCAAAATATCGTCTCCCATATTCCACTCACCATTCCATGTAGACTTGGACATATCAGGCAGGCAACAATACAGTTCTTCAGTAAAGCCTTGAAAACTTCGGAAATTGGTATATATATCATTCTCTGAGATGCTTGCTGCCAGTGGCCTGTCAAGGTACTTTTTACACGACATCATTCCAATAACCATCAGGAAAATGCCTGCAAATGAAATCATTTTTATATAAGGTCTCATTTTAAACTGTTTTTATGTTATAAACTAATATTAAAGCCAAAGTTGATGCGGCGAACGGTTGGATAAGCACCCTGACCCGCGTAGTTAGTTGTACCTATGTTAGCTTCACGATCATCCGGCAATTTGCTCCAGAAAAGTAGGTTGTCACCATTGACATAAGCACGCATGGATTGAATTCCTAATTTCTTTATCCAGGCGGGGTTCAAAGTATAACTTATTTCAGCTGACTTTAAGCGGATATAAGAACCGTCATAGTTATAAAAATCTCCGTAGCTATACACCTGTGATTTCCAACGTGGCAGAGCAGACGCTGCAGTAGTATTATCCTTTGTCCAATAGTCCCCCTGTTTGTAAACTGAATTTAAATGAGCCGCAAAGTTGGTTTGAAGAAGATTTCGTGTTACATTATTTACACCGTAAAATTGAACGAATACAGACAAGCGTTTATAGTCAAAACCAATACTTCCACTGTATGTATTCTGAGGCCTTTCAGGGTAGCCGTATGGTACATTATCCAAGCTATTGATAACTCCATCACCATTATAATCAATAAGATTATAATTTCCGGGTAGTTTATTATTGTCGTTTTGATCAACTTTAGTGCTGCCATAAAGCGCATCCCAGGTATTATAATAACCTGAACGGATCTGCGATCTGTACTGACCGATTTGAAAACCAGCCTGTTTCATATAAGCATCTAATAATTGAGGATCATCTGCCTCAATTATTTTATCTTTTGAATGGGTGATTGCAAAGTTTGCCCAAAGACGCAAATTCTTGGTAACATTCTTATTGAATTTAACTTCCAGTTCATATCCTTTTACCTGAGTTTTACCTAAGTTGGCGACAGGTGGCCTGCCACCAAAATAAGCTGGTACTGCCCTCTGAGGGCCCTGTATCAAAATATCTGTGCGATTATCACTGTATACATCAAAACTTCCTTCAATAAGTCCTTTAGCAAAAGAATAGTCAAGGCCAAGATTTGTTTTGGCCACTGTTTCCCAGTGTACATCAGGGTTACCTATCGTATTCTCTCTGTACCACACATAGGGGCTATTAGCATTGTTATCGCCAACATGAAGTTGGCCTCCATATTGATATTGCGTTATATACAAATAACTTCCATTTACCGCATCATTACCTACAAGACCGTATGAACCCCGAAGTTTTAAGGTATTAATCCATGAAATACTTTTCATAAACTTCTCATTCGTCAAAATCCAGCCAATAGCAGCTGAAGGGAAAAACTGGAACCTGTAATTGGGACCAAATTTTTGGGAACCATCGTATGCTCCGTTAAACTCAGCGAAATACCTGTTGGCATAGTTGTAAGTAGTTCTGCCGACCCAATCCTCACGATATTCAGCGAAATTGCTGCCTGTTGCATTTTCATTGCGCATAAACAAGCCCATTGCCGTTATATTATGCCTGCCAATTTTTGCAGAATGATTTAGTTGCAACTGATACACCTTCTTTCGCATTGTTGAACCATTCTGAAAAGAATCAGCTCTTGTAGACCAGAGTGGCACAATATAATCAAATTGATTAGCTCCAGCTGTATTCTTGTATTGAACTGTACCATCAGGATAAACATACTTTTGAATTGCACTTCCGTCATCATAAATGCCACCTAAAGAAACAAAAGTATTATCGAGAGAATAGCTGCCTCTAAAATTGAGATTTTTTACCAACATACTCAAATCCTGAGTAAGTACAAAGTCTGTAGTAATCTGTGTTGTTTTTGTATTCCTAACGCCGTCGTTTCCAAGTATTTGAGCAGGGTTATTAGTAGATACCGGATCAAGCGGGTAATAACCATAGGTGCCATCACTGTACTGAGGATAAAAAAGATCGGGTGCATCACCATATATCCCCTGATACCATGAATACTCAAACCCACTCCAAGAATCCTGCTTGTTTCCCAGAAGCCCGGCGATGTTTGCCGAAAGATTGGTGCTTTTTGTCAATTTAAAATCGAGATTTGCCCGGACATTTAACCTATCATAAAAAAATCCTGGTTTGTAGCCCTTCCCATTATCGGGTACTTTCATAATGTCGCCTTCATGAAGAAAATCTACTGCGGTAAAGTATTTTACAAAATCTGATCCGCCCGATATATTGATGTTAGCATTTTGCGCCGTAGCCATTTTTTTCACCGACTCTGCCTGCCAATCGATATTTGGATATTGCTGCGCCTCCTGCGGATTTGCGGGATTCCGGTATTTATCCATTATAGCGTAAGGTGTGTAATCCTGCCAGGATGCGGGATTAAGCGCAAGTTCCCTTTCAATCGCCATGTTTCTGATTTTTAAAGCATCGTAAGCGTCGTACTTCTGAGGTAAACGGGAAGGCATTTTAAGAGTATAATTAACGGTAGCATTTATGTTCGATTTACCTTCAACACCTCTTTTAGTAGTAATAAGGATAACACCATTGGCGCCTTTAACGCCAAAAACTGCTGTGGCAGACGCGTCTTTGAGTATCGAAATACTTTCTACCGAACCGATATCCACTCCACTCATTGCACGTTCAATGCCATCTACCAATATCAGCGGGTTACTACTATTCCACGTACCCTGACCTCTTATATAAATAGTCGGATCTTCGGCACCCGGCATCCCGGTTCCCTGTATAGTGATAACGCCGGGCACATTTCCGGTAAGCGCAGCACCTATATTGGATACACCTCCCGCCCTCTGCAATATCTTACCTGTTGTTTGAGTAATGGCCCCCACCACGCTTTCTTTTCGCTGTTTTCCATAACCCACCACAACTATATCGTCTAAGGCAGAGTTACTAAAATTTAGACTAACGTTTACGGTACTTTGATCTGCAATATCAACTTCCTTGTCAACCATTCCAACATAACTAATCACAAGCGTTTTAGCTTTTACGGGAACAGTGATTTTGAATTTACCTGCAGAATCGGATGTCGTTCCAATAACCCCACCTTTCACAGTTATTGTAGCACCGAAAATAATAGCACCCGCCTGGTCATTAACGGAACCCGTAATAGTCCGGGAACGAACCTGGGCCATTACAGGCACCCCGGCAAATAAAATCCAGCAAAGAGCAATCGCCAGCTTTTGCAGGCTGATTTTAGCCATACATTTCATAATAGAAGTTTTTAATTTATCGTTAATCATGATTTTGTGGGAACTGTGAGGCTGTAGGTACCGTCGGCATCGGTGACAGTTTGCAAAGCAAATTGATAAATTTCTCATCGCAATTATTGATTTAAATGTTAATTTTTAACGAAATTAAATAAAAAAAGCATGACTAAAAAAAAATTTTTTCAACCTTAAGTTCAAGTAACAAGTGCAACACCTGCCCAACCCAATTCGGGGGGTACCCCCCGAATTGGGTTGGGCAGGTGTTGCACTTGTTAC
>DASVHX010000417.1:0-3656 GCA_036382355.1 Bacteroidales bacterium | reverse complement strand
AAAATTGATACCGTAATGAAACAAGAAATTTTAAACCGCTTTTTGAAATATATAAGCATCGATACACAGAGCGACGAAAATTCGGAAACAACGCCGAGCACTGCCAAACAGTTCGACCTGGCTAAAGTTCTGCATAGCGAGTTACTCGAATTGGGCCTGCAGAATGTTTCTCTCGACGAAAACGGATACATCATGGCAACGCTACCTTCCAACGTGGAAAAGAAAGTTCCTGTCATCGGGTTTATCTCGCATATGGACACAAGTCCCGATATGCCCGGAAATGCTTCCACGGCCCGCCTGGTAAAAGATTATGATGGTAAGGATATCATGCTGAACGCCGAAAACAACATCGTGCTTTCTCCTTCCGATTTTTCGGAGATGCCCGAATATATCGGTCAGACGTTGATTGTTACTGACGGAACTACCTTGCTTGGCGCCGATGATAAGGCCGGCGTAGCCGAAATTATGACTGCTGTCGAATACCTGGTTAAACATCCTGAGATCAAACATGGAACTATCCGCATCGGCTTCACACCTGATGAGGAAGTGGGCCGCGGAGTAGATAAATTCGATGTGAAAAAATTCGATGCTGAATTTGCCTATACCATGGATGGCGGGGGAATTGGTGAACTGGAGTACGAAAACTTTAATGCCTGCAGTGCCAAAGTTTATATACAAGGAAAAAATATTCATCCGGGCTATGCCAAAAACAAGATGATGAATGCCATGATCATGGCCATGGAATTCAATTCACTTTTACCGGTGAACGAACGGCCTGAATTCACGCAGGATTACGAAGGATTCTACCATATCGTGAAGATGGAAGGCGCAGTTGAAAAGGCTTACCTGCAATACATAGTGCGTGATCATGATAAGGTGAAATTTGAAAAGAAGAAAGTATTTATCACTGAATTGGCAGCATATATGAATCAACGTTATGGCGAAAAAACATTTAAGCTCGAGTTGAAAGATCAATACTATAACATGCGTGAGATGGTGGAACCGGTTTACCATGTAGTGGCTATAGCCCAGGAAGCTATGGAACAGTTAGGCATAGTGCCAAAAGTTGTTCCCATCCGAGGTGGTACTGATGGTGCACGTTTATCATATATGGGACTGCCCTGCCCAAATATTTTTGCAGGCGGACACAATTTCCACGGCAAGTATGAATATGTGCCGCTCGAGTCGATGGTAAAAGCTTCGGAAGTGATTCTTAAAATTATTGAACTTTATACCGCTAAAGCTAAATAAGGGATTTCCCTTAAGCAACACCTGCTTTTATCCCCAATCTGGTATTATTTCTATTCCGGCACTTTCAAGTGCCGGATTTTTTTTATTTCTAACATCCACTTTATCAATATTTTAAAAAATTAATTCAAATTATTTTTAGAATAAATAGTACTATGTATTGCATAGTACTATTTAATAAACTATCTTTGTTGCCTGATCACAAATAGTACAGATCATGGAGAAAGCAGATTCAACAATTGCACAGATGCGCAAAGGCGTACTCGAGATGTGTGTAATGGCCGCTATCGACGGGCAGGAAGCCTATGCCTCCGACATCCTCGAACGGCTAAAACAAGCGCACCTAATTGTGGTGGAAGGGACACTTTATCCCATACTTACCCGCCTAAAAAACGAAGGATTTCTCAGTTACCGCTGGGAAGAGTCCTCCTCCGGGCCACCCAGGAAATATTTTAGTCTTACATCTATTGGGAGCGACTTTCTGCAAGAGTTAAAAGCAGGCTGGAGCGACCTCGTTGGTGCAGTGAACCGGACAATTTCTATCAATAACAATGATTCAGAACAACCAAATAACAACCAGCTATGAAAAAGAATTTTTCCGTAAATATAGGTAGCCGCCTTTTCAATATTGATGACGATGCTTATGAACGCCTGAGCTCATACCTGGGCAGGCTGCGTACATTTTTTGCTCCCGAAGAAGGCGGCGACGAGATCATGACCGACATCGAAATGCGCATAGCCGAATTACTTGAGCAAAAGAAAGCAAATGGCCCGGCAATCATCAACCTGGATCAGGTGGAAGAAGTAATTGCCGATATGGGCGAACCCGACCAGTTATCGGGATCGCAGGAAGAACCATCCAGGAGGAAAACAAAAGGAAAACTATACCGCGATCCGGATAACCGCCAGATAGGAGGCGTATGTGCCGGCATTGCCGCCTGGTTTGGCATAGATCCTCTTTGGGTTAGGATTGCTTTTGCTGTTATAACCTTATTATATGGAACAGGAGCTATAATTTACCTTGTTCTTTGGATCATTCTTCCCGAAGCCGGCACTACTTCCGAAAAACTTGAGATGCAACGGCAAATTATTAATATAGGTACATTGCGCGATGAAGTTGCTTCGGCAGGTACAGGTCTCCGGAAAACAGGAAGCTCCTTTATGCACTCACTCGGGACATTCATCCGGTTTGTGACCGAAATTATTTCCAGGCTATTCCGGTTTCTTTTTCAATTGCTAGGCCGGGCAGCCGGTGCAGCAATTCTGTTTCTGGTGCTTTCATTTTTTATTGGTATGAGCCTCGCTTACCTGGTTAGAGATCAATTCGAATTTGGTATGTATCACCTTGGTACCACGACATTATCCCACACTTTCTCATGGCTTATCCCTGGCGCTGCTGTAAGATGGCAGGTTTACATTTCAATGGCATTGTTTATAATCGGCATTATAGGTTTGTTGGTATTTCTAGGACTGAGGCTAATGCTGAAATGGCCTCCAATCCGGTGGCAGGTGATATCAGTACTCGTATTGTTGGTGGTGGCAGGAATCGTAATAGCAGGAAGTGCCATTTACCAGTACTCCAGGACAACAGATCAGGTTTCTTCGGCATCTGAACGGGTGACCATCCGTTTGAAGAAAAAAGGAATACATCTTGTCCCGGGCACATACGACCGAAATCAATATTGGGCACCGTTGGCAGGGCAAGGCTTATCCGGCAGTATTACGGATGTTCTTGGTGAAATCAGCCTGAGTGTGCGCCCTGTTCCAGGCGATAGCATAATCATCACCACTATTAAGTCTTCTTCAGCAGTTCAGGAAAGTACGGCAGCCGATTTTGCTCGAAACATCTCAAATTCCTTTCAATTCCGGGATACATTGCTCATCATTAATCCATATTTTAAATTCCCTTTACGGGATGGTATGCACTACCAGAAAGCGGACATAATTATCGGAATACCTGTTGATACTGAGGTTTCAATAAACGCAGATTGGTGTTGGCATATAAATTATGAGGATTTTGTTGAAGGAAGGAATAATGGCGGAGCCTATCTGATGACTAATGCCGGATTGAAATTGAAAATACCTCCAAAACAAGAAGCTGATACTATACATTAGCCATTAACAATATGTAATGTCATCTCCTGTAAGGATGCGCTTCCGTATTGAAGATAACCTTCTCAAAATCCAACGATTGATTATCATCGAAAAGCAGGAAAGCATATTTTAGTGTTTCGGCGAAAAAGAAACTCTCCATGTAATCGAGTTTTTCTTTTGTGACAACGCTTTTTAAAGCAGCATAAGCTTCAGGAGTACGGCAGTATTTTACAATATTTTTAAACATATCGCGGCCCATACGCAGGTATTTTTCATCTTTTGTGTAATGATAAAGATAATAGGCGCTTTCAATA
>DASVHX010000416.1:0-2518 GCA_036382355.1 Bacteroidales bacterium | reverse complement strand
TATACCATTGCCTACGATGTGCCATTCGGCTGCCCGGGCTGGTTACAGGCACTCATTCAGGCCGATTATTACATAAAATCGGGCGACGCAAAAAAAATATTGGTCATAGGTGCCGAAACATTATCACGCATTTCCGATCCTCACGATATCGATAGTATGATTTATTCTGATGGTGCCGGAGCCGCAATTGTTGAGGCTGTTAACAGCGAAACCCCGGTTGGCGTCCTGGCGCATTTAACCCGTTCGGATACTATTGATCACGCTCATCTGCTTAGAATGGCTAAATCATACAACCCTGAATTCCCTGATGAAACATTATTCCTGAAGATGAATGGCCGGAAATTATACGAATACGCTTTAAATACTGTCCCCCAGCTAGTGAAGGATTGTATTGATAAAGCCGGTTTGTCGATTACTGACATTAAAAAAGTGCTTATTCACCAGGCAAACGCCAAAATGGATGATGCCATACTGGCCCGTATTTTTAAATTATATGGAATCAATGAGATCCCGGCATTTGTGATGCCGATGACCATCGCCAAACTCGGGAATAATTCGGTGGCTACATTGCCTATTTTATACGATCTCTTGATTAAAGGCAAGCTGGAAAATCATGTTTTGACCAAAGGCGATTATTACGTTTTCGCTTCCGTTGGGGCTGGAATGAATGTAAATGCAGCCGTTTACAGAATGCCTTAGATAGTTTGTAGCGTTAGTCAGCGAGTTAATAACGTTATTAGGTTACTCAATAACTTAGCATTACTTCCCACAGAATAGCGGGATATGCAGTGAAACAGGTTTTTTAAATTGGTAATTGGTATTGCGAAACCGACTTCTCAAACTTTCAAACTTTCTAACTTTATAACTATAAAACCATTCCTGTTGCCGGTTCCCATTGTATCCGGGTGAACAAAACGAAGTTTCAACGGTTTCTTATTTAAAGTTTCCGGAAATGAAAATGCAGTTTTGGGGCATATTACTATTTGTCAGTATTTTATTTACTGGCAGCGCTCCCCCCGAGAGCCACATATACAAAGCCTACAAAGGAGCCATCAGAATCTCGTCCGATGCGCCACTGGAGATTATAAGAGCTTCGTCCCAGGAGCTTAAGGGAGCGATAGACGCTGACAAACGTACATTTGCTTTCTCTATCAGGAGCCTTTCGATAAGGGGTTTTAACAGCCCTTTGCAACAGATTCATTTCTACGAAAATTATATTGAAGCAAAAAAATTCCCCGTTTCCACTTTCGCAGGAAAGATTATTGAACAGATCGACTTCACAAAGAATGGTGATTATTCAGTTCGTGCTAAAGGCATCCTTACAATCCATGGTGTAGCGCAGGAACGTATTATTAAAAGTTCTCTGCGGGTTCAGGATAATATCATTTATGTTAAATCAAAATTCTCCATTATATTGTCAGAGCACAACATTACCATTCCTAAGGTTGTATACCAGAAGATCGCGCAAGAGATTATTGTTGATGTTGATGCCGAATTTGCCGAATACAAAGCTTCAAAGAAATAAGAATGATCTACCGGATAAGATTATTCGCGTTATTATCCTGCATCGCAATCTCCTTTATTGGTTCGGTGGGCTATAGCCAGGAAGCTTTCTTCTGGATTCATCCTTTGAGCGACAAAATAAACAATGGCAACCTACAAACAATTTTTCAGGATCACCAGGGGTTTATCTGGCTTGGCACAACCACCGGAATATACCGCTTTGATGGTATTAATTATACACCAATCCCTGCGGATGACAGTTTGCAGAACGCTTCATTCAGTGCAATTTTCCAGGCCGGCGATGGCACTATCTGGGCCGGAACGCGCTCAGGCCATATTGCAAGGATAAATAAAGGAAAACTGGAACTCTTTGTACCGGAAGAAGGCAATCCCAAATCACCCACAACTGCTATCGCGCAAGATTCCCACGGCAATATCTGGTTCTCGACTTACGGAGAGGGGGTTTATTGCTATAGCAACAACAGGCTATATAACTTTAATTCCGACGACGGGCTTAGCGATAATTTCACTTATACCCTTTCAGCAGATAAAATCGGAAATATTTGGGTTGGCACAGATGGCGGAATCTCAATCTGCAGTTTTATAAAGGGTAAGAAAACAATAAAGCTGATAACATCAGCAAACGGCCTTCCAGATAATATTGTATTGAAAATTGACAAAGTTGGCAGCGAAAACATGTGGATTGGGATGCAGGATGGTGGAATATGCAAAATAGATATTAATTCACACTTAATAGATGTAACATTGCCATTGCGCAAATGGACTTACGGCCCTGTAAATGATCTAACTGTGCTTGGCAACCAACTTTGGATCGGAACCGATGACCATGGAATCATCTCGGTAGACCTGAAATCAACAGCACAGGTGCTGACTTATCCAAAGCTTGAAGGTATTAATTATCTGAAAATTATTAAACTCATTGGTGACCGTGAAGGAAATGTGTGGTTCATGACCAATAATGTACTGATCCAATCTCCGGGAGCAAAACTGGAAC
>DASVHX010000415.1:0-5558 GCA_036382355.1 Bacteroidales bacterium | reverse complement strand
GGTATTAGGCTGTTAGGCTGTTAGGCTGTTAGGCATTAGGCATTAGGCATTAGGCAATGGCACTTGGAACTTGGAACTATAAATAATTTAAAACATACAAAATGGCACTCATTCGATCGGTAAAAGGAATAGCCCCAAAATTCGGCAAAAACTGCTTCTTCGCAGAAAATGCCACAGTAGTTGGCGAAGTAGAAATGGGTGATAATTGCAGCGTTTGGTTCAACGCTGTTGTGCGTGGCGACGTACATTTTATCCACATTGGCAACAACGTGAATATTCAGGATGGTGCCATTATTCATTGTACCTATCAGAAGTGGCCGGTTACGATTGGCAACAATGTATCTATCGCTCACAATGCCATTATTCATGGTTGTACCATACAGGATAATGTTTTGATTGGCATGGGATCTATTATTATGGATGGTGCAGTAATTGAAAGCAATTCTATAATTGCTGCAGGCGCGCTTGTTTCTCAGAACACAATTATTGAATCGGGAAGCGTATATGCCGGTGTTCCTGCAAAAAAGATTAAAACCATTGACAAGGAATTACTCGAAGGGCAGGTTAATCGCATAGCGAAGAACTACACCCTTTATGCAAGTTGGCACGACAGCTCGATCAAGCCAATAGAAGAATAGGGTTGAGTGCTGGTGCAGTCCTGGGATTCTTTGCTAAGTTAATTAAGCACTTCCAGAAAGACACCTCTCTATCCAGAAAGATACTTCCTTTTGCCGGAAAATTTTTTATTCTCCCTTTACTTCTTATGCTTTGACCTTTATTACCTGTGAACCAACAGCTAATATGTCTGAGCCCATTCTAACTTTCTAATTTCGTATACCTACCGATAGCCTAAGCGCAGGCTGAGCCTCAATACATCATAACAAAAAGCCCGGGAACATCCAGGGCTTTTTCATTTGAATGAAAACGGAAAAGTGATTTCTCTAATTCAGTCCAAGTTTTTTCTTCACCAATGGCATGATGTCATCGTTAGGTTCAGCATACAGCAACAAACCTTCGGTACTGTTGAAAACGTAAGTGAAACCATTTTCTTTGGCAACATCTTTTACTGCACCCTTTGCCTTTTCTATAATCGGGGCGGTAAGTTCGCTTTCCTTATCGGTCATTGCCTGTTGCGCTGATCCCTGGAAAGCCTGCATCCTGTCTTGCAAATCCGTTATTTCTTTTTCTTTGGTTTGTTTAATTATACTCGACATAGTTTCCTTGTTCGTAGTATAATCATTCAACTTTGATTCGTATTCAGCCTGCATAGCAGCATATTGATCCTGAATGGATTTCACATAAGTCTGCATTTTTGCTTTCACCGAATCCTGGCCCGGCATAGCAGCATATAACTTAGCGAAGTCGAGATGACCAAATTTCTGATTTTTTTGTGCGCTAACATTGAACGACAAGGCTGCAAAAGCAACTACTGCAATAATTTTAATGAAGTTTCTCATTTTTAGATTCTGGTTTATGTATAATTGATTATGAAGTGGCAAAATTAAATAAAATTACGTGATATCCACACGATCAGATACTTTGCCGGTTATTTATTCTTTTTAGTTCCTGTATCATTACCTTTTTCTCCTTTTCCGGGGCGGGCATTATAGGTATATCCCAACTTATTCAGGATATCCTCGCTTATGTCAAATTTCGGATTGGTATATATCATCGAAAGGCTGCCAGCTTTGTCGAAGATAACTGCATAACCTTCGTCAGTTGCAATTTGCTCAATTGCGTTATATATCTTCTCCTGAATTGGCTTTACCAACTCCTGGCGTTTTTTGAACAGGTCACCTTCTTTGCCAAACCGCTGTTTCTGCAAATCTTTAACATCCTTTTCTTTCTTCACGATGTCGTCCTCTTTCTTCTTCTTTACATCCTCTGGGAGCAACACTGATTCAGTTTGAAAGGATTTGTAAAGTTTATCGATATCGGAAAATTTGGCTTCAATTTCTTTTTGCCATTTTGCCGAAAGCTCGTCAAGAGTAGTTTTGGCATCTCCGTATTCAGGGATATTATCCAGGATATAATCAGTATCCACGTAAGCGTATTTTTGGGCAGATGCAAAAGAGAAACTTGCCAGCATGAGGGCGATGCCCAATACAATTTTTTTCATATGTAATCCTCCAATTTTATGTTTGACCTAACTATGCAATGCTTATGCATGAAATAAAATTAGTATTCATAAATCAAAAAACCTGCCAAATAAGAAAGGAACTGATTTTTTAACTGGCGAAATTAACATCTATTCCGAATTAACAGTTTAAAATTATATTGAGCCAGCTTTATTCTTCCTTTGCTGACAGTGTTAATCGATTGATTGGTTCATAGAGAAATGGAATTGCCCCTTATTTGCCGCAGGGATTCCTGGGATTGCATCAAAACCATAACCCCAATCGAGACCTAAAACACCAAACATTGGGAGAAATACCCTAACCCCAAAACCGGCAGATCGCTTGATATCAAAAGGGTTGAAGGTTTTAAAATTCTTCCAGTCATTCCCAGCTTCAAGAAAAGCCAGCATATAAATAGTTGAGTTCGGGTTGAGTGAAAGCGGATACCTGAGTTCAAATGTGTTTTTATTATAGATTGTTCCACCTTCATTTTTGTTTGTATAATAATCAGGTGTCATTGTCTCGTTCTGATAACCTCTGAATCCAATGATTTTGCGGCCATCAAGGTTATTGTATCCCGAAAGCCCGTCGCCTCCGAGGAAATAGCGGTTAAAAGGTGTTATTCCAATGCTGCGGTTATAAAGTCCCAGGAATGAGGATTTGGTCCGGAACATAAATACCAGTTTCCCTTGCAGTTGTTTGTAGAAGGACGCATTAAAAGACCATTCGTGGTATTCTATCCAGCGAAATTTTTCTGCATCCGAGAGTTTACTAAAATCTTTATTACTAAGGGCTGAATAGGGCGGAGTTAATTTGAGAGAGAACGTAATATCTGAACCAGAAGTAGTAAAAATCGGTGCATCTATAGACGAACGTGAGAGGCTTATTGTATATGACAAATTGTTGTAGGTTCCGTATCCGTTGCCGAATGCAAAAATACTCGAATAATTATGGAGCCGGTATATCTCCATGCTACCACTTTGCACGAGACTGAAAAAGTCGTCGGGCCATTGCAGTCGTTTCCCAAGCATAAGGGTAAACCCATCGGTACGGAACGAACCGAAAAGGGAATTAGCTTTTGTGTATCCATTTGTATAAAGAGAGTGGAAGTATGAACCGCTGAGAGATGTCGGCTTACTCCCACCAAGCCAAGGCTCTGTGAACGATGCGCTATAACTTATGTACCCCGATCCGTATGATTGCAATCGCAGCGATAGTTTCTGCCCATCACCTGATGGTATAGGGCGCCATGCATCCTTATGGAACATGTTGCGTGCCGAAAAATTATTAAAAGACACACCTAAAGTACCGATAATCCGACCATTGCCCCAACCTCCTGAAAGTTCGAGCTGATCGGATGAAGTTTCTTCAACCTTATATTCGATATCTACAGTGCCATCATTTGGGTTTGGGACTGGTACAGGTTCTATCTTCTGAGGATCGAAGTATTTGAGCTGTGCCAGTTTTTGTGTACTGCGTATAATATCTGTACGGCTGAACAATTGGCCCGGACGCGTGGTAATTTCGCGTAAAGCCACATGGTCATTGGTACGGGTATTACCTTTAAAAATTACTTTATTGATAACTGCCTGTTTGCCTTCCCTAATCCGAAGTTCCAGATCGATTGAATCATTTTCCACGCGCACTTCAACAGGCAGTATGGTAAAATATAAGTAACCATCATCGAGGTAAAGGCTCTTCACATCTATACTGTTCGGATTGTACTCCAGGTTGGTTGTAAGCACATCCTGATTGTAAACATCACCTTTGCGTATTTGAAGTACTGTATTAAGATCGTTGGATGTATACTTTGTATTCCCGATCCATGTAATATTCCGGAAATAATATTTGTGTCCTTCGGATACCTTAAGGTCGATGCTTATTTTGTTTGGACCGGTATGATAAACCGAATCTTTCAACAGAATGGCATCCCTGAACCCTTGTTCATTAAACTTTTTGATCATATTGAGTTTATCTTCGGTATAATCTTCCTCAATAAACTTTGATGATTTGAATATCCTGAATTTCAGATTGTTGTTAAAGTTTGTGATCACATTTTCAGGCAAATTCTTGAAATCAAAGTGCATCAATGATTTAATAGCTAGCCCGACGGTTTTATCCAGAGCTGTAAATGGCCTGATTACACCCATCTCCTTTGTTTTCTTCATAGAACCAGCTAAAGCTTTTGCACTCACCATTTTATTACCGACAAAGTTTATTTTTTCGATTCGCACTCTGCGATTTTTATCTATGTCAATAATCAAGATAACATTGTTGGATTTTGTTGTATCTTTTACCTGCTTTATGTCAATCTTCGCGTTCAGGAATCCTTTGCTGGTATAATGTTTCTGAATAATGTTGCGTGTTCGGATGATCATATTATCTGTTACTACGTCGCCTGCTATCATTTTGACTTTTTCTTTCAGGGCATCTGCTTCACTTTTTTTAATCCCCGTGAATAAGAATTTGGACATGCGTGGTCGCTCCACAAGGTCGATATTCAGGAAAATCAGGTCTCCATCTATCTTTGATGCAGTAATACGGATATTATCAAACAGACCTTGTTCCCATAGTTTTTGAATGGCTTTGGTAATTTTTTCGCCTGGTACCTGAATCTGGTCAGCTACCTTTAATTCCGAAAGCATTATTAAAACGTCGTTGTCAAGGTATTGAACACCTGTAACCGTTATACCGCCGATAGTGTAAGTGCGGGGGGCAGAGTAATCGATTTCCATCAAGTCGTTGCCAAGGTTGATTTGTGCCTTTATCGGTATCCAAACCAAGGCCAGAAGTAGTAAAATTAATAAACGCTTAACGGTCATTACCTTCAATTTTTAATTTGTTCACTCGTTTTGCCGAATCGCCTTTCTCGGTTCTGGAAGTCTATGATAGCTTCGTAGAGATCGTCCTTACGGAAATCGGGCCAGAGTTTAGGTGTAAAATAGAGTTCTGAGTATGCTATCTGCCAAAGCAGAAAATTACTTATGCGGTATTCGCCGCTTGTGCGTATTAATAATTCCGGATCAGGAATTCCCGCAGTTTGAAGGTGAGAAGCAAAATTTTCTTTATCCAGATCACTGGCATCTAATTCGCCGTTTTTAATTTTTTCGGCAATTTGTTTTGTTGCTTCTATTATTTCCCAGTGGCTGCTATAACTTAATGCGAGGATAAGGTCCATGCGGTTATTTCCTGAGGTTTTATCCATAGCCTCCATCAGTTCTTTGTAACATTGGGGTTCGAGGCTGTGTAAGTCGCCAATCGCCCTAAGTCGGATCTGGTTATCGTTAAGCGTTTTTATTTCACCGTTAATAGTAACTACCAGCAAATGCATAAGTGCATCTACCTCCTCCTTGGGGCGGTTCCAGTTTTCGGTGGAAAACGCGTAAAGAGTAAGGAATTTAATGCCCAATTCGGCTGCAGCCTCAGCAGTTTGTCTAACAC
>DASVHX010000414.1:0-5309 GCA_036382355.1 Bacteroidales bacterium | reverse complement strand
GGGTTTCGTCCATCATGCTCGAAAACTTACCCGAATGAGCCACACCTTCTCCTACAGTTGATTCATTTGACCAGGAAGGGATCATAGCAGAGGCATTCTCCATGTCATTGGTGAATGAAATACTGTTCTCGGTATTCTTTTTGCCTGCTTTATCGTTAACATTATTGGAACAGGCCGAAAGCAATATCGTGGTTGCGGTAAGAAATAATATCTTTTTCATTTTAATTCGTTTCTAAGTTGATGAAATAAATAATTACAGTCTTCAAAATTAGGATATTTTTAAATAACTAAGGGTGTTTTTCCGTAATGTTTACTTTTGCAGAAATCCTTAATCTTAGATAGTTTTCACGAATTATATTATTGCAATTATGGCATACAAAAATCTTCAGCATTTCATCCATGCATTGCAGGATGCAGGTGAATTAACGACAATTAATGAGTTTGTTTCGCCCCGGCTCGAGATTACAGAGATAACCGACCGCATCAGCAAGCATGGTGGTAAAGCACTACTTTTCACCAATAATGGTACTGCCTTCCCTTTGCTGATCAATGCCATGGGATCGGAGAAACGCATGTGCCTGGCATTGGGAGTTAATTCGCTGGATCAGGCTGGAGACGATATCCGCGCGCTTCTTGATGGTCTTATGAATACTTCAGGTGGGATTATGGGTAAACTGCGGATGCTGCCAACGTTAGGAAAGGTAGCATCGTGGATGCCAAAAGTAATGAAAGGGAAAGGCGCCTGCCAGCAGGTTGTTATGTCCGCACCTGATCTCTCAAAACTACCTGTATTGACTTGTTGGCCGCACGATGGTGGCCCTTTTATCACATTACCGGCCGTTCACACAAAGGATCCGGTAACCGGCACCCGCAACCTGGGTATGTATCGAATGCAGTTGTTTGGTAATGAGCTTACAGGTATGCACTGGCATCTGCACAAGAACTCTGCCCGTCATTACCAGGAATACAAACGCTTGGGTTTAAAGATGCCCGTCGCCATTGCTTTGGGAGGGGATCCTTCCTGTATATATGCGGCTTCGGCACCCTTGCCCGATAATATTGATGAATATATGCTGGCAGGATTTCTGCGCAAGAAGAAGGTGGAACTGGTGAAATGCCTTACCTGCGAATTAGAGGTTCCCGCAGAATCCGATTTTATTATAGAAGGCTATGTTGATCCTGCAGAAGAACTTATCCTGGAGGGACCTTTTGGCGATCATACCGGCTTCTATTCTCTGGCCGATTATTATCCAAAGTTTCACGTTACATGTATCACTCATCGCATTGATGCGGTTTACCCCACGACGATCGTAGGCATCCCACCCCAGGAAGATGCCTGGATGGGCAGAGCCACGGAACGGATATTCCTTGCGCCAATACGCCTGAGCATGATCCCTGAACTCATAGATATACACATGCCGGCCGAAGGCGTTTTTCATAATATTGTAATTGCCCGGATTCATAAAACCTATGCCGGGCAAGCCATTAAGGTGATGAATGCTTTGTGGGGTGCAGGACAAATGATGTTCAATAAAGTCCTCATCATTATCAATCGCGATATCGACCTGAAAGACTATTTCAACATTCTGCAAGTAATAAGTGAGACTGTAAATATACCTTCTGATATTCTCATAAGCAAAGGACCATCGGATGTGCTCGACCACTCCAGTGCGCAATTCGCCTTTGGTGGAAAACTTGGCATAGATGCCACTGACAAGCTTTCCGTGGAAATGCCTGCGAAGATGCAGATTACACGATCTTCAACTATTCCCTATAGCGAGATCATGTCCTTTGATGGCGTTAGCCATTGTAATACAAAATATGTTGAGCAAGGACTATTGGTTATAGCTATTGATAAAGCAATTTGCGGGCAGGTAAGTCATTTTCATAACAGGTTAATAACAGCCAGTGTTCTGCAGGGCCTGCGGTTTGTTGTTTATGTTGATAAACAGGTAGGCGCCGAAAACATGGCCGATGTGGCCTGGCAGGTGGCCAACAACTGCGATCCTCAGCGCGATTGTTTCATGAATAAATCATATTCAGTTAATCAGGATCAATTCCTCGCAATTGATGGCACACGCAAAACGGATCATCTCGATGGTTTTAAAAGAGAATGGCCCAATATAATTACAATGGATGCAGCAACTATACACGCTATTGATGACAAATGGGACAGGCTTGGGTTAGGGGCTTTTATTCCTTCACCCTCATTGCATTACAGTACATTAACACTGCCGGGAGGGGCTGCTGTTGAAATGCCAGAAGCGGATAAGTAATTTATTCTTGTTCCAGGGCTAATCAGGAACAAAATAAATACCTTTGCCGCATATTTAAACATTTAATCAATCATTTATGATCACTGAAATCACAGAAAAGTTGACCTCAGAAATGGCCATCGAACTAGAGGAAAAGTATGGCGCACATAACTATCATCCACTGCCTGTAGTGCTTGCCAAAGGCGAAGGTGCTCTGGTGTGGGATGTAGACGGAAAACAATATTTTGATTTCCTCTCAGCATATTCAGCTGTAAATCAAGGACATTGCCATCCCCATATAGTTGATGCCCTGGTGAAACAAGCCCGCACACTCACGCTTACTTCGCGCGCTTTTTATAATGACAAACTGGGAGTTTACGAAAAATACATTACAGATTTCTTTGGCTATGATAAGGTTTTGCCGATGAATTCGGGCGCCGAAGCTGACGAAACAGCTTTGAAACTCTGCCGCAAGTGGGCTTACCTTAAAAAGGGAGTTCCCGAAAACGAAGCTAAGATCATCGTTTGTGAAGGTAATTTCCACGGACGCACAATCACCATTATTTCAATGTCCAGCGATCCGGATGCTTTTAAAGGCTTTGGACCTTATACACCTGGGTTTATAACGATTCCTTACAACGATCTTCCAGCATTGGAACGCGCGCTCGCAAATCCGAATGTAGCTGGTTTCCTTGTAGAACCTATTCAGGGCGAAGCAGGTGTTTTTGTGCCCGATGATGGCTATCTGGCCAAAGCCAGTGCCATGTGCAAAGCTAAAAATGTGCTTTTCATAGCCGACGAAGTGCAAACAGGCATTGCCCGTACAGGAAAATTACTTGCCTGCGACCATGAGAATGTTCGTCCGGACATCCTTATCCTCGGTAAAGCCCTCTCCGGTGGCGTATTGCCTATCTCGGCTGTTCTTGCCGACGACGAAATCATGCTTACCATAAAACCGGGCGAACATGGCTCAACTTTCGGCGGAAACCCTCTGGCTGCTGAGGTAGCAATTGCTGCACTCGAAGTTGTAAAAGATGAAAAACTGGCCGAAAAAGCCGAATATCTTGGTAAAATATTTAGGAGCGAAATAGCTGCGGTAAAGTCGGAAATGATCGAACTCGTGCGCGGAAAAGGTTTGTTGAACGCCATCGTAATCCGTCCGAGAAATGGGAAAGAAGCCTGGGATGTTTGCATGAAAATGCGCGATAATGGATTGCTTGCAAAACCAACGCATCAGCATATCATCCGTTTTGCACCGCCTTTGGTTATTACTGAAGACCAATTGCGCGAAGCTATCGGAATTATTATTAAATCACTAAAATCATTCGAATAAAGCGTTTTACCTGAGCACCAAAAAAGCCAGGTCGTAAGCCCGGCTTTTATATTAAAAGCCGTTCTGCTGGCCATCTGCTCCATGTGTGTAAAACGATTGCTGTTTAACTGGAAGTGATTTCCGCAGATTCACAGCAAGTATACTTCCTGAAAGAACTATTAATATTCCGATCAGGGTAAGAAATGTCCTTTTCTTCATATGCCACTTTTTTAAAGTTTTGTATTTGATGGTTTATAAATAAACTATCTATCAACCACTTGTTGGATTCTTTCCCAACAAGAACGGCCCCTCCAAAGAGTGGCCGTCACCAAAAAAAATAAACGCATCAAACACATAATAATGGGTTAACTGAAAGTTGACCCTACGCTTTTGAATAGTTATCTTCAACTTTTTCCCAGTTAACGAGGTTCCAGAACGCAGTGATGTATTCGGGACGACGATTCTGGTATTTCAGGTAATAGGCATGTTCCCAAACATCCAGACCCAGGATTGGTTTTGATTGGCAATCGTGTACATCCATAAGCGGATTATCCTGGTTGGCGGAAGTACAAACACACAAACTGCCATCCGGCTTAACACTAAGCCAGGCCCAGCCGCTACCAAAACGGTTCGTGGCAGCATCATTAAATTTTGTTTTAAAAGCATCGAATGATCCAAAATCTTTGTCGATAGCTTTGGCTAACTTGCCTGTGGGTAAACCACCGCCTGTGGGCGACAGAATCTCCCAAAACAGGCTGTGATTGTATAATCCACCGCCATGATTGCGCACGGCTACCGGATGCTGGCTAATGTGGGCAAATATCTCTTCAAATGTTTGATTTTCGAGGGGTGTTCCCTTTATGGCTAAAATAAATTTATCATAATAGGTACGATGGTGTTTGGTGTAATGTATTTCCATCGTCATTTTGTCGATATGTGGCTCCAATGCATCATACGCATAAGGTAAGCTTGGGAATTCAAATTTCATTGCTGTTCCTCCGGATTTTATATTTATTGATGAATGATTTATTTAGAATATTTATAAATAACATTGCCTGATAAAAAAAGTTCATTCATGCTAAGTGGGGAAATTGAAAAAAAACCGGAAAACAAAACAACTTCATTGTGCCAGAGTTAAATAGCACATTTTATGCAGAAAATTTATTCATTACCCATCTGCATCAATATTGATGCTAATGAAAGTATATATCCAAAAAAGAAAATGACAGGTTAGAATGTCACCAGCAGTTTGATATTAAGCTGCCGCGACGTAAGATAGTTGGGTACTGCATATTGACGGTTCTGGCTATCCTTAACCCATATATAGGAAACGGTATTGTTTACCTGCAAAAGGTTTAATATTTCGGCACTGATCCAGATGGTTTTGAAATAGTTCAGAAAATTACCAACTCGAAATTCACTCTCCCCGCCTTTGATCTGCTTGGAGAAACCTATGTCCACACGTCGGTATGGCGGCATCCGGAATATTTGTTTAAATCGTGGGGTACCCGGCGCACCGAATGGCAAACTGCTTCCGAACATGAGTGTAAGGTGCATTTTATAAGTAGGGTTTCGGGGCAGATAATCCTGGAAAAAAAGTCCGAAATTAACTCTTTGATCTGTTGGACGGGGAATGTAGCCCGGATGTTGGATTAGACTATCTGTGGGCAACTGATCCACGGTTCTTCCGGGAATAATCAGTGAGCCGGCCTTGTTGTAATAGTTGTAATAAAAATCGTCCT
>DASVHX010000413.1:0-3296 GCA_036382355.1 Bacteroidales bacterium | reverse complement strand
CAACATTCATTTTTGACAATGCCGATGAGGGAGCCAAATGCTTTTCCGGTGAGAGCGATGGTTACATTTATACACGTATTGCCAACCCGACCATCCATGCGCTCGAAAGCCAGCTTGCCGAACTCGAAGGCGGATACGGAGGAATAGCTACCCGTTCAGGAATGGGCGCAGTAAATACAGTATACATGGCCCTGCTTAGTCAAGGTGACCACATGATAAGTTCGGGCGCCGTTTACGGACCTTCGCGCTTGTTGATGGAAAATCATTTTTCACGTTTCGGAGTGGCTTCATCATTTGTTAATACTGCCGATATCAGCGAGGTAGAAAAAGCCATCAGGCCAAATACCAAACTGCTTTATGTTGAAACCCCGGCCAATCCTACTATGGATATCTCCGACCTGAAGGCTTGTGCCGATCTGGCCCACAAACATGGCATACTTGTGGCCGTGGATAATACATTTTCGAGCCCATACCTGCAACGCCCACTCGAATTTGGCGTAGATATCGTGTTTCATTCCATGACCAAATTCATTAACGGACATGCTGACATCGTTGCCGGGATAATCATTGCCAAAGAAGAATTGCTTTATAAAAAACTACGTGCCATGATGATAATCCTGGGTTGTAACATGGATCCGCATCAGGCTTATATGGTAATCAGGGGGCTTAAGACACTTGGAATCCGCATGGATCGCGCCCAGCAAAGTGCTCAAATCCTTGCCGAATACCTCGAAAATCATCCGAAAGTAGAATGGGTGAAATACCCAGGCTTGCCTTCGCATCCGCAACATGATCTTGCCCGTAAACAGATGGACGGGTTCGGATCGATGATAAGTTTTGGGCTTCATGGTGGACTTGTAGCAGGCAAGGTGTTGATGGATAATGTAAAACTGGCGCTGCTGGCAGTATCGCTCGGTGGCGTTGAAACACTTATCCAGCATCCTGCTTCCATGACGCACTCTAAAGTACCTCTTGAAGCCAAGATTAAAGCCGGAATTACCGATGGATTGGTTAGGTATTCAGTAGGAATTGAAGATGTGAAAGATATATTAGCTGATCTTGAGCAGGCTTTGGAAAAAGTATAGACATTCGATTATTACCAACTGGTTCCCGTGCGCTTATTTCATAGCCTACGGGAATCTTTTTTCAATTCAACAGCATGCTTTCTAAGATTGTGTAATTTTGGTAAAGAATTACGCTTTTTTCTTTTTATGCAATATTCTTTTCGAAAACCCATCTTTGTTCTGGTATGCATGATATTCCTGTTGGCATCTGCTTTGGTGCAGGCACAAAAAGTCGCATTGGTACTAAGCGGGGGAGGTGCTAAAGGTGTTACACATATAGGAGTGATCAGGGCACTTGAAGAGCAGGGCATTCCGATTAATTATATTGCCGGAACTTCCATGGGGGCAATTATCGGCGGGTTATATGCGGCTGGATATTCGCCCGACGAGATGCAATACATGATAACATCAAAAGAATTTAAATCGTGGGTTTCGGGGAAAATTGATTCAAAATATATATACTTTTTCCGGAAACAGCAACCTGATGCTTCCTGGTTCAACTTCAAATTCCGTTACGATTCGGTTTTTCAGACGGTATTGCCCACAAACATTATATCGCCTGTGCAAATGGATTTTGCGCTGATGGAGATATTCTCAAGTGCTTCGGCTGTAGCCCGCGACGACTTTGATAGCTTATTTGTTCCATTCCGCTGCGTAGCTTCCGACATAGCGGAAAATAAACCGGTTATCCTGCGCAAGGGAAACCTGGGATCTTCTATCCGTGCTTCCATGACATTCCCTTTCTATTTCAGACCTATCCGCATTGATGGGAAATTGCTGTTCGACGGAGGTATGTACAACAATTTTCCAGCGGATGTAGCTTTGCAGGATTTTAACCCCGACATTATAATAGGCAGTAAAGCTGCATCCAATTACGATCCGCCCGACGAAAACAATGTGCTTTCGCAAATTGAAACAATGCTGATGCTGAAAACCGGATATGACCTTTACTGCGAAAATGGTGTATTGATATCACCACATCTGAAAAGCGTTAATGTTAATGATTTCAGCCTTACTGAAGCATTTGTGGATAGTGGTTATGTAGCAGCTATGCGCGCAATACCTGCCATCAGGAGTTTCGTCACGGATACGATATCGCGTGAAGTTATACAGGCGCGCAGGCAGGCTTTTAACAGCCGTAAGCCTGCGCTCTATATTGATAGTATTTTTGTAAATGGTGTAAATCCTAAACAATCCGTATATATCGATAAATTGATGCGCGCGCATTACAACCGTTACATAAATCACCGTTCCGGTACAGGACAGCTGAGCCTTGCCGAGATAAAACCAGAATATTTCAAGTTGATAGGAGAGGATCGTATTGATAACCCTTATCCACAGTTGAAGTTCAATCCTAACAGTGGGCTTTTTCAATTCCATCTCGATGCCAGGCGCGAAAACAAGCTCTTTGCTGAATTGGGCGCATTAATTTCCTCTAGCACAACTAATGAGATATTCGCACAATTCCAATATAATTATTGGGGAAAACATGCCATGAGTACATTGATGAATGGGTATTTCGGCCGCTTTTGCAACTCAGCGGTAGTCAGAACGCGGGTAGATTTTCCTTCAGATTTGCCTTATTACCTCGAAGCTGGATTTACCAGTAACCAATTGAATTACTTTAGAACAAGTACATATTTCTTTGATGATAAAACGCCATCCTATATTGTGGAACGCGATAATTACTTCAGTATTGAGGGTGGTATGCCCGTTAAAGCCAAAGGCAAAATAATATTTGGTGCCGAAGTAGGTCGCCGAAGAATTGATTATTACCAGACCAATACCTTCACCCGTTCAGATACCACCGATAAAACCTACTTTGATTTCTACAGCCCATATGCGGCGTTTGAAATAAACTCGCTCAACAGGAAACAATATGCCAATGAAGGCGTGAGGTTCTATGCTGGGTTGCGCCTTGTCAGCGGACGCGAAAAGAGTGTACCTGGCTCAACGGCGTTCGATTCTATTGATTTTATAGGCTATCACAATTGGGTTCAATTGAAGGTGAGTTATGAAAATTTCTTTTTTTCCCGAGGTAAATTAACATTTGGATTCCTGGCCGAGACCGTCCTTTCCAACCAGAAATTTTTCCATAACTACACAGCAAGCATGCTTCTGGCGCCGGCTTTTATACCGGTACCGGAAATGAAAACATTTGTTTTGCCTAATTTTCATGCCGCAAATTACGCTGGATTTGGTCTTCGCGGCTTGCTTAAAATTGTTAGTAAT
>DASVHX010000412.1:0-3908 GCA_036382355.1 Bacteroidales bacterium | reverse complement strand
GATCACTGCCCTATCGTTGATGGAACGGAAAAGGACAATTACGAAGAGCAATAGAATGGCAAATCCAATATGTACTTTGTAACGGACATGGCGCTTTTGTGTTTCATCAAGTTTTGTGTTTTTCGCCAATCCCATGAAATCGATACTGAATGAAGTTGTTAGCGACGTAAGTGCGCCATCAGCACTTGGATATGCTGCTGAAATAAGCCCAATCATGAACACCAGGCCAGCAACCGGCCCAAGGTAACGTAGGGATAAAATTGGAAAGAGATCGTCGGAGCGCAATGGCATTTCAATCCCACGTTCCTTTGCAAAAATTAATAGTACTGCACCCATGAAAAGGAACAACAGGTTAACGAAAACAAGTACAAAGCTGAAGCTGAACATATTCTTTTGCGCATCTTTCAGGTTGCGGCAACTGAGGTTTTTCTGCATCATTTCCTGGTCCAGCCCAGTCATTACGATTGCAATAAATATCCCGCTTAAAAACTGCTTTATAAAGAAGCGCTTATCGTGCCAATCGGTAACCAGGATTTTTGAATAATTGCTTTGTCCAACTTTCGAGATCAATTGCCCAAATGAAAGGTGAAGCTGATCAGAAATCATCCATATCGAGATAAATACCGCCGCAAGCATAAACGTAGTTTGCAGGGTATCCGTCCAGATAATTGTTTTAATACCACCTTTAAAAGTATACAGGATGATGAGTAGGATAAAAATGCCTACTGTAAGCGCGAAAGGGATATGCCATGCATCGAAAATGAAGACCTGGAGTACATTCACCACCAGGAACATCCTGAAAGAAGCGCCGATTACACGTGAGAGGATGAAAAAGAAAGCACCGGTTTTATACGACCAGAAACCAAAGCGTTGCTCGAGATAACTATAAATGGATGTGAGATTGAGCCGATAATAGAGTGGCAGCAGAACTGTAGCGATAACGGTGTACCCGACCAGATAGCCTAACACGACAACCATGTAAGTGAATTGGGTATCGCCCACCCAGCCAGGAACTGACATAAAAGTAACACCCGAAAGGGAAGCCCCGATCATGCCATAAGCTACAACAAACCACGGACTGGCCTTATTGCCAATAAAGAAGGATTCGTTGTTTGCTTTTTTAGCTGTTATCCAGGTAATGACAAAGAGCAGAACGGTGTATCCTAGAAAGCAAATAAAAATGAATGTCGGGGACAATGGCTTAACTTTTATCGGGTGAACAAACTTTCAGAAAATGTGTAAAGATCGGGAAAAGCCTGGTCGATCAGACTTGCGTGGCTTCTAATCTCGTTCAAATCGTCCGAAATAAAAACGGTTAACATGCCAAGCCGCTTTCCAAATCGCATATCGGAGATGGAATCGCCTACCATTACGGAATTTGTATAACGGATATCCGGGAAATTCTTACGCGCCAGCAGGCCCATGCCAATGTTGGGTTTGCGCATAAAACTGTGGGATTCCCTAAGTTCGGGACAAAAATATACTTTATCAATTCTGCCACCGGCAACTTCAACCTCGCTAATCATATGTGTATGAATAATTTGAAGGATAGCCTCTGTCATTAACCCTTTGCCTATCCCCTGCTGGTTGCTCACAACCACGATCCGGCCAAAATACCCCGATAGGATCTGAAATGCGTCCAAAACCCCGGGAATAAAAGAGAATTGCTCAAGACTTATAACATAATCGTCGGGAATTTGCGTATTGATTACTCCATCACGATCCAGGAACAACGACCAGCCTTTTTCTATTTTTCTTCGGTTCATGCGCTTTGTGGAAATAGATTTCTAAATTCTGTTTGTGCCCTGCTGTAATCCTCCGGAATTCCGATGTCGATAAAATAATCTGAACTTGCAAATCCGTAAAACCTTCCGTTAATATATTCCTTCTCCAAAAAATCCTTTTCGACAGAAAATAGTTCCGGCAAAGAGAAATCTAAAAAATACTTTTTAGAGATCAGATAGACTCCGGCGTTGATATATCCCGGTCCACCAGAAGATTGTTTTTCAGCAAAACCAGTGATTCTTCCTTTTCCATTAATGCTAACAGCACCATACCTGCCGGTATCGTCAACTTGCCGCAACGCGAGGCTGAACGACGATTTATGATCAACATGAAAATCATTAAAAGCACGCAGGTCGAGCATGAAAAGCGTATCACCATTCAGTACCAGAGCATTATCGGATTGAGCCTGCTCAAGCGCCAACTTTATTCCTCCACCTGTACCAAGCGGTTGTTCTTCGATGGCGTAAGAAAGCTGAAGGTTCTTGTATGCGGAACCAAAATGGTTTGCAATATGCTCATGCATATATCCCACTGACAGAATTACGTGGTCGGTTCCGTATTGAATCAGCCTATCAAGCAGATACTCCAGAAAGGGTCTGCCATTTATGTCTGCCATCGATTTGGGCAAATCGGAAATAGCCGGGCGCAGGCGTGTGCCAAATCCTCCGGCCAGGATAATTGCTTCCATCGATGTGGGTTTAAATTTTGGAAATGATCATGGTTTGGGAAATAGCGTTGATTCCACCATCTCGCAAATGATGTGCCCGATAAGGATATGCGATTCCTGTATCCTGGGTGTAACTGCAGAAGGAATGCAGATCGTAAGATCGCACAGTTCTTTCATTTTGCCGCCACTTTCGCCTGTTAATCCAAATGTAAGCATCTCTAGCTGCTTTGCCTGTATAAGCGCACGAAGAATATTCCCCGAATTTCCGGATGTGGACAATCCAATGAGGATATCGCCTTTGCGTCCCATCGCCTTTACGAGCCGTGCATATACTTCGTCGTAGGAATAGTCGTTGGCGACAGCTGTAAGGTATGACGTATTAACATGAAGGGCTTCGGCATACAATGGAGCGCGATCGTAGTAAAAGCGTCCTGAGAGCTCTGCAGCGAGGTGCTGTGCATCGGCAGCACTTCCGCCATTACCACAAAACAGGACTTTGCCTCCATTTTGATAGCATAGCACGATTTTCTCAACAATGTTCTGAAGTGCATCAATGATTTGCGGGTTTTCCAGAATTGCATTTTTAACCCCTGCAGATTCTTTGATGGCGTTTATTATTTTTTGTTGCATTGATTAATTTTCAGATTAAATTAAAAACGGTACACTTCCTGGATAAACGGAAAAGTCCGGAAAAGCTATCTAAATAGTCCAGGAGGAAAGCCCGGATGTCGTAAAATCGAACCTTTTTACCTTACCACCAAAATGCTCTAATGCTTCCGATACCCGGTAACGTGAGTTGGCAGGACAGTAGAAAAACATAAATCCTCCACCACCAGCACCAGATATTTTTCCTCCGGTTGCGCCATTGTCGATTGCAGTTTTATAGATATCTTCCAGCAAAGGATTGGTGATTTCATCCGCCATCTGCTTTTTAAAGTGCCAACCGTAGTTCAGTATTTCACCAATTTCATCCAGATTTCCACGCAGCAAAGCCTCCTTCATCATTATTGCCTGCTTTTTCATTTGATGCATGGCTTCGATGGATCTCGTATTGCCACTTATCACATTCCGCTGTTGTGCAGCAATGATGTTGGCCGAAAGGCGGCTGGTGGCTGTATAATATAGCACCAGGTTGTTCGACAGCTCGTTGAGATAAGTTTCCTTGATCCGAAGTGGATTAACGATCACTTTATCGTCTTTGTAGAATTCCATAAAGTTAACGCCACCAAATGTAGCAGAATATTGGTCCTGTTTTCCACCTGCCATATTTAAATCCACACGTTCCACTTCATAAGCAAGCCGGGCAATATCATATTCGCCAAGAGGCAGTTTCAGCCATTCCACAAAGGCGCCCAGGATACAAACGACTAAAGTAGAAGATGTTCCAAGCCCTGATCCAGGAGGAGCATCCACAAAAGTTGTTAGTTTGTACGATAGCGGCTCCAGGTTAAATTCC